>NZ_JANJER010000003.1:0-256513 GCF_044878485.1 Dermacoccus sp. BD5
GCCAACCACGCCGTTTTCTGCCCGAACGCCAACCCCAGATACGTCACTACCGCATCCCGCTTTTCCTCGACCGTGAACACCACGCCTCCTCAACACAAGTGACTCACGACCAGGCTGGCACTCAGGGCGGCGTACCCATCTGCGCTTTTCGGTCACATTCGCCTGTGCCACGGCCTGCGGGGCCGGCTCGACCGTCAGCCCGTCGCGCGAGCTTGCTCCGCCAGACGCGGCAGGTCGTCGAGGCTGACGGCGGCGAGGTCGGGGACGACGACGAGGCCGCCGAGCTGCGGAATCTCGACGAGGTGCGGCACGGCGAGCGTGGGGACGCCGGCCGCGACGGCCGAGCGCACGCCCGTCGCCGAATCCTCGATCGCGACGCACTCATCCGGGCGCAGGCCCAGCTCGGCCGCGGCCCGCACGTACGCCTCCGGGTCCGGTTTGCCCGCACTGACCATGTCACCGGTGACGACGACCTCGAACGTCCCGGCCGGCAGCGCGTCGACGAGCACCCGCGCGAACGACTCGTACGACATCGTGACGAGCGCGCACGGCATCCCCGCCTCGTGGGCGGCGAGCAGCAGCTCCTGCGCGCCGGGGCGCCACGGCACGTGCTGCTTCAGCTTCTCGATGACCTGCTCGAGCAGGATGTCGACGATCTCGTCCGGCGTCAGCGGAATGCCGGTCTGATCCTTGATCATCTGCCCCGTGACGGGCAGCGCGTTGCCCACGAGCTGGAACGCCTGCTTCTCGCTCCACGACGCCCCGTACGACTCGATGAGGCCGCGCTCGGCCTCCATCCAGTACGGCTCGGTGTCGATGACGGTGCCGTCCATGTCCCACAGGATCGCGCGGGGGGCATGCGAACCATGCGCCGCGCGCGTGGACGTCGATGAGTCGGGCGCGTCGAGGCGGGCGTCGAGATGGTTCAGGTGCGGCGTCGGGTTCACGCGTCAGTCCTCCGGGTCGTATCCGAGGTTGGGGGCCAGGTGGCGCTCGGCCTCGGCCATCGACCATCCCTTGCGCTCAGCGTAGTCGGCGACCTGATCGCGTCCGATCCGCCCGACGACGAAGTATTGCGCCTGCGGGTGCGCGAAGTACCACCCGCTCACGGACGCGCCGGGCCACATCGCCCGCGACTCGGTCAGTTCGACCCCGATCGACGCGGTCACGTCGAGCAGGTCGAACAGCGTGTCCTTCTCGGTGTGCTCGGGGCACGCCGGGTAGCCGGGCGCGGGACGGATGCCCTGGTAGCGCTCCTGGATGAGTTCGTCGTTCGTGAGCTTCTCCCCCGCCTCGTAACCCCAGAACTCGCGGCGCACACGCTCGTGCAGCCGCTCCGCGAACGCCTCCGCGAGACGGTCTGCGAGGGCCTCCAGCAGGATCGCCGAGTAGTCGTCGAGGTCGTCCTTGAACGCGCGGATGCGCTCCGGCAGCTCCGTGCCAGCGGTGACGGCGAACGCGCCGACCCAGTCGTCGGCCGCACCCGTAGGGGCGACGAAGTCGGCGAGCGAGCGGTTCGGCACGCCGTCACGGTGCGTGCCCTGCTGACGCAGGTGGTGCAGGCGCGCCACCTCGGACGAACGCGGCGCGTCGACGAACAGCACCGTGTCGTCACCGTCGGCCTGCGCCGGCCAGAACCCGATGACACCCGCCGGGTGCAGCCAGCCCTCGTCACTGATGCGGTCGAGCATCGTCTGCGCGTCGTCGTACAGCTTGCGCGCCGCCTCGCCCTGCGCGGGGTTGCTCAGGATGTCGGGGAAGCGCCCCTTCATCTCCCAGGCGGCGAAGAACGGCTGCCAGTCGATGTACTCACGCAGCTCGCTCACCGGGTAGTCGGTGAACACCTTCGTCACGGGGGCGCCGTCGACGGCGAGCGCCGGGGCGTCGGGAACGCCTGCAGCCCAGTCGATCTCGGTGACGTTGGCGCGCGCCTCGTCGAGCGTCAGCAGCGGACGCTCGTCGCGCTTGGCCGCGTGTCGGGCGCGCAACGCGTCGTAGTCGGCGACGACGTCGGCGAGCAACGCCTCGCGACGCTCCCCCGTCGACAACAGCGCAGCGACGACCGGCACCGAGCGCGAGGCGTCCTTCACCCACACGACGGGCTCGTCGTAGCGTCCGTCGATCTTGACGGCCGTGTGCGCACGCGACGTCGTCGCGCCGCCGATGAGCAGCGGCTGCGTGAACCCCTGGCGCTGCATCTCGGACGCGAGGTGCACCATCTCGTCGAGCGACGGCGTGATGAGGCCCGACAACCCGATGATGTCGGCGTCGTGCTCGCGCGCGGCGTCGAGGATCTTCTGCGGCGCGACCATGACGCCGAGGTCGATCACCTCGTAGTTGTTGCACTGCAGCACGACGCCGACGATGTTCTTGCCGATGTCGTGCACGTCGCCCTTGACGGTGGCAAGCACGACGGTGCCGTTCGTCTGCTTGCTCGTGACGCCGCTCGCTTCCTTCTCCGCCTCGATGAACGGGATGAGGTAGGCGACGGCCTTCTTCATGACGCGTGCCGACTTCACGACCTGCGGCAGAAACATCTTGCCGGCGCCGAACAGGTCCCCGACGACGCCCATGCCGTCCATGAGCGGGCCCTCGATCACCTCGAGCGGACGCTTGCCTTCGGCCTCCAGCTCGGCGCGCATCTGCTCGGTGTCGGCTTCGACATGGTCGTCGATGCCCTTGACGAGCGCATGCGTGATGCGTTCGCGCACCGGCAGTTCGCGCCACTGTTCCGTCTTCGCCTCCGCTTGCTCACCGCTCGAGTTGTACCGTTCGGCGGCCTCGAGCAGCCGTTCCGTGGCGTCGGCGCGGCGGTTGAGGACGACGTCCTCGATCAGCTCGCGCAGTTCGGGGTCGATCTCGTCGTAGACGACGAGCGCGCCGGCGTTGACGATGCCCATGTCCATGCCCGCGGCGACCGCGTGGTAAAGGAAGACGGCGTGGATCGCCTCGCGCACCGGGTTGTTGCCGCGGAAGCTGAACGACACGTTCGACACGCCACCGCTGACGAGGGCGCCGGGCAGGTTCGCCTTGATCCATCGGGTGCCCTCGATGAAGTCGACGCCGTAGTTGGCGTGCTCCTCGATGCCCGTGCCGATCGCGAAGATGTTCGGGTCGAAGATGATGTCCTCGGCCGGGAAGTCGACGTCGGGGCCGGTGAGGATGTCGTAGGCCCGCTTCGTGATCGTCTTGCGCCGCTCGAGGGTGTCGGCCTGGCCGTCCTCGTCGAACGCCATGACGACGATCGCCGCGCCGTAGCGCTTGCACAGCCGGGCGTGCTCGATGAACGGTTCGACGCCCTCCTTCATCGAGATCGAGTTGACGATCGACTTGCCCTGGATGCACTTCAGCCCGGCCTCGATGACCTCCCACTTCGAGGAGTCGACCATGACCGGGACGCGGCAGATGTCGGGTTCCGAGGCGATGAGCTTGCAGAAGCGATCCATCGCGGCGACGCCGTCGATCATGCCCTCGTCCATGTTGACGTCGATGATCTGCGCGCCGTTCTCGACCTGCTGACGGGCGACGGACAGCGCCGTCGCGTAGTCGCCGTCCTTGATGAGCTTGCGGAAGCGCGCCGAACCGGTGATGTTCGTGCGCTCACCGACGTTGACGAACAGCGAATTCTCGTCGACGGTGAACGGCTCGAGCCCGGACAGGCGCAGGGCGGGCGCGACGTCGGGCACGCTGCGCGGGGCCGTGGTGGCGACCGCGTCGGCGATCGCCCTGATGTGATCGGGCGAGGTGCCGCAGCATCCGCCGACGAGGTTGACGAGGCCGTCGCCCGCGAATGCGGCGACGGTCTGCGTCATCGCCTCGGGTGTCTCGTCGTACTCGCCGAACGCGTTGGGCAGGCCGGCGTTCGGGTAGCAGGAGACGAAACAGTCGGCGATGCGCGAGAGGTCGGCGACGTAGGGGCGCATCTCGTCGGCGCCGAGCGCGCAGTTGAGTCCGACGGCGAGCGGGCGTGCGTGACGCACCGAGTTCCAGAACGCCTCGCCCGTCTGCCCCGACAGGGTGCGGCCGGAGGCGTCGGTGATCGTGCCGGAGATGATGACGGGCCAGCGCCGCCCGCGTTCCTCGAACAGCTGCTCCAGCGCGAAGATCGCGGCCTTCGCGTTGAGCGTGTCGAAGATCGTCTCGATGAGCATGAGGTCGACGCCGCCGTCGGCCAGGCCGCGGGCCTGCTCGAGGTAGGCACCGACGAGGTCGTCGAAGCTGACGTTGCGCGCGCCCGGGTCGTTGACGTCCGGTGAGATCGACGCCGTGCGGTTCGTCGGGCCGATCGCGCCGGCCACGAACCTCGGACGCGCCCCGGTGGTCAGCGAATCGGCAGCAGCGCGAGCGAGTTTCGCGGATGCGACGTTGAGTTCGTACGCGAGCTCGGACATGTCGTAATCAGCCAACGAGATGCGCTGTGCGTTGAACGTGTTCGTCTCGACGATGTCCGCGCCGGCCTCGAGGTACTCGCGGTGGATGCCCTCGATGATGTCGGGTTGCGTCAGCGACAGCAGGTCGTTGTTGCCCTTGAGGTCGCTGGGCCAGTCGGCGAATCGCTCACCGCGGTAGTCGTCCTCACTCAACCCCTGCCGCTGGATCATCGTGCCCATCGCGCCGTCCATGACGAGGATGCGCTCACGCATGAGCGCGGCCAGCTCCTCGCTGCGATCCCCGCCCGCGTCGCGGCGGGCGTCGTGGTCGGTCGTGGTCGGGCTGGTTGCCTTGGAGCGGCTGCTCACGTGACGTCCCTTCGAGGGCGGGTGGATGTCGCGTCATGCTATCGAGCGACGTCGCCCCGCCTTGGAGCGCGCACGCCGCTGGCCGCATACTGGAATGTCAGGCCCTCGCCGCATCGTCGCCGCGCGCCCGATCCACCCTCACGACCTGCAGAAGGAGACACGCTGTGCGTCGTCACTTCGACCTCACCACGTCGACCCCACCGACCGTCCTCGTCGCCTTCCAGGGCTGGAACGACGTCACCGGCGCCGCGTTCGACGCGATGGATCACCTCGTCAAGGCCACCGGCGCGCGCCTGTGGGCCGACGTCGACCCGGAGGACTACTACGACTTCCAGGTCAACCAGCCGCGCATCGACGTCGTCGACGGCGAGCGCCGCGTCATCTGGCGCACGACGGAGATCTTCCACACGCGACTCGACGCCGTGGGCGACGTGCTCATCGTCAAGGGCATCGAGCCGTCGTTCCGATGGAAGGCGTTTCTCGCCGAACTGCTCGACGCCATTCACGCGAGCGAGCCGGCGCGCGTCGTCGTGTGCGGTGCGCTCGGTGGGGACACGCCGCACACGCGGCCGCTGCCCGTCACGCTGACGTCGCCGCAGCCGGCGACGCGTGCGGCGTATGACGCGAAGACGCCGACCTACGTCGGCCCGGCGGGCATCGTCGGCATTCTCATCGACGCGCTCGGGCGCTCGGAGGTGACGACGATCGCGCAGTGGGTCGTCATGCCGCAGTACGCACTGGGCAGCCCGCAGCCGAAGGTGACGTGGACGATGGTGCAGGGGTTGTCGAAACTGCTCGACGTCGCCCTGCCCGAGGGCGATCTCGAGGAGCAGGCGCGGGCCTGGGAGCGTGGCGTCAGCGAACTCGTCGCGCAGGACGGCGACATGACCTCCTACGTCGACACGCTCGAGCACTCGATGGACGTCACCGAACTGCCAGAGGCCTCCGGTGACGCCATCGCCGAACAGTTCGAACAGTTCCTGCGCCGACGGGACGGCGACAGCCGCCGCGGGGAGCAGGGCCCTGGGGGCGACACGGTCTGACGGTCCGTCGGAACTGCTGGCGTGAGCGGCATGATCGTGCCAAGTTTCTCGCGACGACGGCAGCAGGGTCCTCGTCTGAACGATCGTGCCGGTGTTGGCGCGAGCAGGTGTTCAACCCCAAAAGCGGAACGATCGTGCCGCTTCGGGTCGAATCGGCTCATGACCGTGCACTCACAGCACGATCGTTCCGATGGAGGGTGCATGAGCCTGGGTCAGGACGTGCGAGCGAGGTGGCGCAGCCTCGGCCTCGGCCGGATCGAACTGGCCGAACTGGCTGATGTCTCCGAACGCTTCGTCCGCCCGCTCGAGCAGGACAAGGCCACGATGCAACTCGACAAGCTCACGGCCGTCCTCGACGCGCTGGGTCTGGAGCTGCGTGCTGAACCCCGCGGGTCGTCGGCGCATGAGCCCCAGCGCGATCGCGCGTAGACGGCGGCGTCGGGTGCCGCTGAAGACCTCGACGAGATCGGGTTTGACGCCAGGCGCGTGCAGGACCTGAGCCGCGTCACGCGTCATCGGGCCCGGATGACGGCGGCCACCGCAGCGCTGTGACCGCCACCGGTAGCCCAGCGATACACGCTCAACCGCGCTGCTGCACCGCGTCGAAGGCCTGGCTGAGGTCGGCGATGAGGTCGGCGGGGTCTTCGAGGCCCACGGACAGGCGCAGCACCGACGGTGACGGCTTCGCGTCGCCGTCCACGGGGCGGTGCGTCAGGGCTGCCGGGTGCTGGATGAGCGTGTCGACTCCCCCGAGCGAGACGGCGTGCACGATGAGGCGGCAGGCCGACGTCACGGCGGCGGCCGCGTCGAAACCGCCGGCCATGCCGAACGCGAGCACCGAACCGGGCCCGGCCATCTGACGGGCCGCGATGCCGTCGACGTCGAACTGCGGCAACCCCGGCCACATGACGGCGTCCACCTCGTCGCGCGTCAGCAGCCACTCGGCGACGGCGCGCGCGCCTTCCTGCTGCGCCTTGACCCGAATCGGTAGCGTCTGCAGCCCACGGTGCAACCCGTACGCGTTCGAGGGCGACAACAGCGCCCCCGTGATGGCGCGCACCTGACGCAGCCGCGACGCCACGCCTCGTCACACGCGACGACGCCGCCCATGAGGTCGCCGTGACCACCCATGAATTTCGTCGCCGAATGCACGCTCAACGTCGCACCGAGCGCGAGCGGCTGCTGCAGCACGGGCGTGGCGAACGTGTTGTCGACCATGACGGGCGCGTCGCCCGCGGCGCGCACGACGGCCGCGATGTCGATGAGGTCGAGCGTCGGGTTGCCGGGAGACTCGAGGACGACCAGGCTCGTGTCGGCCTCGATCGCGTCGGCGATCTCGTCGACTCTCGCCCAGGTCACCCGTGTGCCGAGCAGGCCGGTGGCGAGCAGGTGATCGGTGCCGCCGTACAGCGGGCGGACGGCGACGACGTGCGGGGTGCCCGCCGCGACGGCCGCGAGTAGCACTGCGCTGATGGCGGCCATGCCGGTCGCGAACGCGACGGCCTCGTCAGCGTCCTCGAGCTGCGCGACGGCGCGCTCGAACCGGTCGACGTTCGGGTTCCACAGGCGCTGGTACACGAGGGAGCCGTCGACGACGGGGTGCCCGCCCGTCGCGAGCACCTCGTACGAGTCGCCGCCGCGCTCGATGCCGGGCAGCGGGTATGTCGTCGACGCATCGAGGCTCGGCACGTGCACACCGAGGGCGGCGAGGTCGCCACGCCCGGCGTGGACGGCAGCGGTGGCGCGTGATTCCATGTGATCTGTCACACAGGCAGAATGGAAGGACACAGCATCCGCTGTCCATCTGACTGAAGAAACCTCACGACGAAGCGAGCGCACGGTGAAACCTTCGAGTAGTACACCGCGCTCCCCCGCCGAACGGGGGAATCGTCGCACCCGCTGGGGGCCATCGTGGCAACCCGACGCCACCGGCCGTCGCATCGTCGAACTGCTCCTCGCGAAGGGACGCATGCCGAACGCCGAGCTGGCGCGCCGCATCGGCCTGCCCGAGTCGACGTGCAGCATCCGCGTGCGCACGCTGCGCGAGCAGGGCGTTCTCGCCGGTGTCCACGCCGACGTCGACCTCGCCCGGCTGGGGCGCGCCATGGAGGCGATGGTCGCCGTCCGGTTCGCCGGGCATCGACGCGAGCAGATGGACGCCTTCCGCGCAGCGATCGTCACCGTCCCCGGCGTCATCGCCGCCTACCACGTGGCGGGTGAGGACGACTTCCTCATCCACGTGTGCGCCGAGTCGCCGCACGCCCTGCGCGACTTCGTCCTCGACCGGCTCACCGGCATGCCGGGCATCGCGCAGGCGCAGACGAGCCTCATCTTCGAGCGGCTGCGCGGCACCGACCCGCTCGGGTGAGGTCGCGCTCCTCGCGCTCGGTTGGTCGGATGAAGCTATGGATCCCGTGACGATCACCCCGCTCGACGTCGACGACCCCACCGCGATCGACGCCTGGAACGCCGCTCTGCGCGACGCCCTGGCGGCTGGGCGCGAGCACCCCCGCAGGCGCGTCGACGCGGTTCGGTTCGGCTCTCAGATGGCCGACGACGACCCGCTCGGCGGCCTCACCCGCCCCGGCAAGCGTGACGGCGACGCCCGCCGCCGCGGGGACGAGCGTCACGCCGAGGGAGGGTACCTGCGCGTGCGCACCCCCGCCTGGCTCGACGCCCGGCCGGCTACACGCAGATCCTGCTGGCGAGCGACGCCCCGCAGATGGCGTTGCAAGACGACTCGCTCGTCGACCGTTCCTGCCGTGATGCGGGCGTCGCGCGGGCGCTCAAGGTCGTCAATCTCGAGCACCTGCAGTCACTTCCGCAGGCGAGCGCGACGCAATGGGTCCAGAGCTACTGCGCCGAGACGAACACCGACATCCTCGGGCGCAAAGCCGCGCTGGGCTTTCGATGCGTCGACGTCATGACCGCGCTCGAAGGGCGCCCGGAGGCAGCTGCGCTCAGGCGTACCTGATCCGGTCGAGCAGCATCGCGAGCGGCTCGGGCACCTCGTCGGCGCCGAGCGCCGCGGCGAGCACAGCGGCCGCGTTCTCCTTGCGACCGGACGCGGCGCGCGCGAACCGGCGCAGCTGATCCGCGAGCGGTTCGTCGGCCCACGCGGCCTGCGTGCGCAGCGCATCGAACTTGCTGCCGAGACCCGCGCCCTCGATGGCGGCCTTCGCACGCTCCGCGCCGAGCGCGTGGATCAGTTCCCCCTCGAGGTCGGGTTCGCAGACGAAGAAGCCATAGACGGGCAGGTCGCTCGCGTCGAGCACGGGCAGCCCGTCGTCGGCGAGCGCCTTCTCGGCCGCGCGGGTGTCGGCGGCGTCGCAGAGCCCGACGACGTCGGCGTCGGATCGGATCTGCCGGATCTCGCCGAGGACACGGCCGACGTTCGTCGCGCCCTGCAGGTTGACGAGTTCGACGTTCGGGCTCGCGAGCCCGTCACGCTCCATGAAGGCCGCGACGGCTGCGACGTCGCTCGGGCCTTCGAGCAGGACGAACATCGTCGCGGCGCTGTCCGTGCTGATCGTCGTGGTCACAGCTTTACCCCGAGCAGGGCGTCGACGACGTCGCGGATCTGCTGCGCGGAGCCGACGGCTTCTTCGCCCTCGGCTGCACACCAGGCGTCGATCGCGGCGAGCGCGGCGGGCGTGTCGAGGTCGCTGCGCAGGGCGCGGCGGACCGCTTCGATCGTGGGCGTCGCGTCGACGCCATCCGCCTCGATGGCGCGTCGCCACGTCGCGAGGCGCTCCTTCGCGGCGTCGAGCAGCGCGTCGATGTACTCCCAGTCGGCGCGGTAGTGCTGGTCGAGCAGGACGAGCCGGATCGCCATCGGGTCGACGCCCTCGCGGCGCAGCACGGACACCTTGACGAGGTTGCCCTTGCTCTTGCTCATCTTCTCGCCGTCGTAGCCGACCATGCCCTGGTGCGCGTAGTGGTGCGCGAACGGCGGCTGCCCCGTCAGCGCGTTGGCCTGCACGGCGCTCATCTCGTGGTGCGGGAAGATGAGATCGGTGCCGCCGCCCTGCAGCGTGAAACCATGGCCGAGGTGCTCGAGCGCGATCGACGTGCACTCGATGTGCCAGCCAGGTCGGCCGCGTCCGACGCCGGGGCCGCCGTCCCACGCCGGCTCTCCCTCACGCTCGGCGCGCCACAGCAGCGGGTCGAAGACGTCGCGCTTACCCTCGCGATCGGGGTCGCCGCCACGGTCGGCGAAGACGGCCATCATCTGCTCACGGTCCCAGTGCGAGACCGAACCGAACGTCGGCTGCTGCGCGAGGTCGAGGTAGACGTCCTTCGCGCCGGCAGCGGCGTTCTCGGCGGCGGGCACGTCGACGGTGTAGGCGAGGCCGCGCTCGAGCAGCCGGGCGACGTTGGCCGAATGCAAGGTCATCGACTCGACGACGCCGACGTAGTGCTGCGGCGGGATGACACCGAGGGCCTCCATGTCGCCGTGGAACAGCTCGATCTCGCTCGTCGCGAGCTCACGCCAGTCGACGCCGTCGCGGGCGGCCCGCTCGAGCAGTGGGTCGTCGACGTCGGTGACGTTCTGCACGTAGGTGACCTGCGCGCCCGCGTCGATCATGACGCGCTGGGCGATGTCGAAGGTGACGTACGTGGCCGCGTGGCCGAGGTGCGTCGCGTCGTACGGCGTGATGCCGCAGACGTACAGCCCGGCCTGCTCGCCGAGGTCGATCGGGACGATCTCACCGGCTGCCGTGTCGAAGAGGCGGACGTCGATGTCGGCTCCAGCCGGGGAGGCGACGGGGTTGAGCGCAGGGCGAGACCAGGATTTCACCGCCCCAGCCTAACGGGTACGACCGACGCCTCCGCCCGGCGGACGCGTCACAACGAGGCCCTCGTGGGCTCTCACAACGGCGGCCACGGCAGCGGGTAGCGATCGAGCGGCGGCTCTGGAAACACGCCGGCGGTACGCAGCGCCGCCACGCGCTCGAAGAACGCCTCGACCTCGTCATCGTCCAGGTGTGCGCTGAGCTGCGCGCCGAGCCCGTCTCGCGCGCCCAGGAGCGCCGCGAGGGACGCGTCGTGCGCTGCACTCAACGGTTCACCGGCGAAGCCCCACAGGACGGTGCGCAGCTTGTCGTCGACGTGGAACGTCAGGCCATGATCGATGGCGTAGAGCTGCATGTCTCCCCCGCCCGATGTGTCCTCGACGAGGTGAGAACCCTTGCGGTCGGCGTTGTTCGTCAGCACGTCCAGCAGCGCGACGTCGCGTAGTGCGTCACCGTCGTGGTGGGCGAGCACGAGGGGGCCCTCGTCGGTGTCGAACGCGGCGATCGCGTGCACGTCGTCAGTCAGCTCGTCCTCGTCGAGCAACGCCACCTGGTGCTGCTCGGCCGGTTCGAGCGGGCCGACCCAACACTGCAGGGATCCCTCGCCGAGCTGCGGGTCGACGTGCCACGCCGTCTCCGGCACGCAGCGCAGGCCGGCCGCGGCGGCGACGAGGTAGGTCGCGACCTCGCGGTGCGCGAGCGTCCCCGATCGGAAGTCGCGCAACGGTTGTTCACCACGCACGGGTTTGAACACGGCGCGCTCCCCCGTCGCCGTCATCAACCGCACGACGACGTTGGAGGCGTCGACGAGGCGACCCTCGATCTGCCACTCGCGCTCGCTCAGTTCGGGCGCGCCGCGCTCGAGCGGTCGGGAGGTGACGTCGCGCGTCTCGCTCACCGGCGTCGGTACCCGTTCGCGCGGGGGCAGACGTGGCCGCGCGGATCGAGCGGTTCGTTGCACAGTGGGCAGGGACGGCGGCCCTGCGCGACGAGCGCGAGCGAACGACGCGTGAACTCGCGCGCGGCGGGCGGGGCGAGCACGACGCGCAGGCCCGTGATGGCGGTGATCGCGGCGCCCTCATCGTCCTCGTCCATCTCGGCGTCGAGGTCGTGGCACTCGAGCGCGAAGACGCGCTCCATCGGATTCCAGCTGACGCTCATGCTGCCGACGCGGAACAGCGGGTCGACGGGCAGTTCGAGCGGGTCGTTGTCGGGTGCGGCGGCCGGCTCGTCGCGGTCCGCGCCGACCTCGTCGAGCAGCTCTTCGAGGCGCTCCGCGAGCAGAGCCACCTGCTGCTTCTCGATGGCGACGCCCTCGACGCGGCGCGCGTCACGCACCTGCAGGTAGAACTCGCGAGAGCCCGGCTCACCGACGGTGCCCGCCACGAAGCGCGCGGGCTGGTTGAACTCGACTACAGACATGTCCGTGAGCCTACTGCGTGGCGCCGGTGGCGCCACCGACGGTGGATTCGGCGCTCGTCGAGCGCGCCAGACCGACGGCCTCGCCGAGGCCACCGGAGGTCACGTTCATCGCGAGGACGAAGGGGCGATCGCCGACGAAGCGGATGACGCTCATCGACGCGGGCGCGAGGACGATGCGCTGGAAGTCGTCGAGGTGCTGACCGAGCGCGTCCGACAGCATCGACTTGATGACGTCCCCGTGGCTGACGACGACGCCGACGCCCGAGCCGCCCTGCTCGTCGCTGCTGCGTTCGTCCAGCTCGCGCGCGAGGGCGCGCACGGCGTCGACGGCGCGTCGCTGCATGGCGAGCATCGACTCGTGCTCGAACTGCGGGCTCGGCGGGAACGTCACCTGCGACGGGTGCTCCTGCACCTGCTTCCACAGCTCCTCGCCGGCGAGGTCGCTGAGCTTGCGCCCCGTCCAGGCGCCGTAGCGGCACTCGCCGACGGCGTCGTCGGTCTCGACGGCGACGCCGCTCGCCGCGCGCAGGGCGTCCGCCGTCTCCTGGCAGCGCACGAGCGGCGAGGCGACGATGCGCTCAGGCGTGCAGCAGGCGCTGATCGCCGCGGCGGCGGCGTCGGCCTGGGTGCGCCCCAGCTCGTCGAGATGGACGTCGGGGCTCCAACCGGCGAGGACGCCGGAGGCGTTGGCGCTCGTGCGCCCGTGCCGCAGCAGGATGATGGTGGCCACGCGACCAGGCTACCGGCCCGGCCGTCCGTGACCCGTGTCGCGCCACGGCGCGGGCAGCGCGGTAGCGCAGAATACGACGGTGATCATCGACCAGGCCGTCTATCGCGGCGGCAATCGCATCGACTGCGGCGACCTGCGCGCCGAGCTCGCCGATCTGCGCGAGCACGACGACGGCTTCCTGTGGGTCGGGTTGAAGGATCCGACGGCCGACGAGTTCTCGATCATCGCCACGGAGTTCGGCCTGCACCCCCTCGCGGTCGAGGACGCTCTCGCCGGTGGGCAACGCCCCAAGTTCGAGGTCTACGACGGCATGGCGTTCCTCGTCATGCGCACGTTGCGCTACATCGAGGCGACGTCCGACATCGAGACCGGCGAACTCATGGTGTTCGTCGGCGACCGCTTCGTCGTCACCGTCAGGCGCGGTGAGCCGACGCCGCTGGAGACGGTGCGCGCCGCGTTGGAGCACGACCCCAGGCTGCTGGAGAAGGGCCCCGTCGCGGTCATCTACTCGGTCATGGACGCGGTCGTCGACAAGTACCTCGCCATCGACGAGGAGCTGAGCGACGACGTCCTCGCGATCGAGCATCAGGTGTTCACGCCGAGCGTGACGACGGACGTCAGCGACATCTACGAACTGAAGCGCGAACTGCTCGAGGCGCGGTGGGCTGCGCAGCCGCTCATCGAGCCGACGCGGCGCCTCGTCGCGTCGTCGTTCGTCGACGAGGGGTTCGCGCCGTTCTTCCGTGACGTGCTCGATCACCTGGAACTCGTCAGCGAGCACATCGAGACCTACGATCGGTTGCTGTCGGACGTGCTGTCGGCGTACCTGTCGCAGGTCGGCGTGCAGCAGAACAACGACATGCGCAAGATTTCGGCGTGGGTCGCCATCGCGACGGTGCCGACGATGCTCGCCGGCATCTACGGCACGAACTTCCACTCGGTGCCGGAGCTGGAGGCGTCCGTGCACTTCGGCGGCCGCGGCGGCGGGTACGAGTTCTACTACGGGTACTACCTGATGATCGCCGTGCTCGCGACGATCGGCGTGCTGCTGTGGCGCGCGTTCAAGAAGTCTGGATGGTTGTGATGGTGGTTCGCCACATCGGTGACGCGGCGCCGCGGGTGCCGACGCGCGTGCTCAACGGCAGCGGGACGCGTGTCAGCGCGTTCGTGCTCGGCGTGTCCGGGTGGGCCCGCGGCGTGACGGCGGAGAGCGCGCAGGAGATGGCGAGCACCTACCTCGCTGCCGGCGGGCACACGTTCGAGACGAACGACGTCGACGCGGGCGCCGCCGAGGTGCGGCTGCGTGAGGCCCTCGAGGGCCGCCGGCGCGAGGAGTACCAGCTCATCGCGCGCAACGGCCGTCACGGAGCGCTCCCCTTCGCCCCGGGCCCGGACACCTCCCGCGCCGGCCTCATGGCCGCGCTCGATGCGACGCTGGAGCGTCTCGGCACGGAACATGTCGACCTGTGGCTCGTCGAGGGTGACGACGGCGTCACCCCGAGCGTCGAGGTCGCCTCGGCACTCGAGTGGGCCGTCACGACGGGCCGCGCGAGCGACGTCGGCCTGAGCGACGTGCCCCCCTGGCGCGCGGTCGATGTCAGTCACCTGCTCGCGGCGCGCGGCGTCCACCTCGTCGCGCACGCCGTGGAACATCACCTGCTGCGCGCCGACGCCACGGACGTCGTCGAGGCCGCCGCGGCGCGCGGCTACGGCGTCATCGCGGGCGCCGGGCTCGCGCGCGGCGTGCTGACGGGCAAGTACCGCCACGGCACGCCGGCCGATTCGCGTCGCGCCTCCGGCGATCTCGTGGCGAGCGGAGCCTCGCGTGAGACGACGCGCGCCGTCGTCGAATCACTCGCGACGGCGGCCGACGGCCTCGGCGTCCACCCGGCCGAACTCGCCCTCGCCTGGTCGTTGCACGCGCCCGGCATCGACGCCGTCGTCGCGGGGTCTCGCACCGCGGCTCAACTGCGTGTCGCGCTGCGCGCCGGCGAACTGAGCGTGCCGCGCGAGATCGTCGTGGCGCTCGACGAGGTCGCCGGCGCGTGACGGCGGGCGCCGTCAGTTGTCAGAACGCTCGGCCCCCGTGGCCGAGCGTTCGGCCCAATGGGGCGTTCGTCTCAGCTGCGACCGCGCGCAGAGCGGTGCTTGTCGTTGCCGCTCGTCTCGTCGTCAGCATCGTCGAGGTCGTCGTCTTCTTCGTCCTCGTCGTCGAAGTCGTCATCAAAATCGTCGTCGTCGAAGTCGTCGTCATCGAAATCGTCGTCGTCGAGCAGGACGAGCGGCGTCATCTCGTTGAACGCGTTGAGCAGCGCGTCGTCGTAGGTCTCGAACGCGTCGGCCAGGGCGTCGGATGCCGCGATGACGGCGGGGTCGTCGTCACCACGACGCGCTGAGCACGCCTCGAGGTGACGTTCGAAAGCGAGTGTGAGGGCTTCGAGGGCAGCGCGCGGGTCGGCGTTCATGTGGAAAACGCTACCCCGATCGCGCAAGAATGTGCAGATGGCTGAGTACGAATACCGCACGCTCACGTTCGCACGTGACGCGAGCCGCAGCGACATCCGCCAGAGCCTCACCGATGAGGCTGAGTACGGGCACTGGGAGCTGGCCCGCACCCGCATCTACCTCGGTGGGGTGCGCCGCATCTGGTTGCGGCGCCGCATCATCCGCATGCGCCCGCAGGACAACGGCGGCTGGCTCTGATCAGCAGTCGGTGAGCAGACGCGCGAGCACCCGCTGCCCGAACTCGAGGCTTTCGACGGGCACACGTTCGTCGATGCCGTGGAACATCGGCGCGAAGAGCAGATCGGACGGCAGGCGCAACGGTGTGAAGCCGTAGCCGTTGATGCCGAGCTGCTTGAGCGCCTTGTTGTCGGTGCCCGCTGACAGGCAGTAGGGCAGGATCTCGCAGCCCGGGTCCTCGGTGCGCAGCGCGTCCTTCATCCGTTCTACGAGGTGGCCTTCGAACGGCGCGTCGAGCGCGATGTCGCGATGCAGCGTCTCGATCGTCACGTGCTCGCCGGCGAGTTCGCCGATGGCGTCCATCAGCTCGTCCTCGTGCCCGGGCAGGAAGCGGCAGTCGACGTTGACCGACGCCGTCTGCGGGATGACGTTGTGCTTGTAGCCGGCGTCGAGCATCGTCGGGTTCGACACGTTCGCGAGTGCCCCCTCGACGAAGTTGCGCGCGCCGGGGATGTGCGCGAGCAGCGCGTCCGTGTCCTCGTCGGTGTAGGTCGTGCCCGTGATGTCGGCGAGACCGTCAAGCAGCTGGCGGACGCTCGCGACGTACTGGCGCGGCCAGACATGGGCGTCGATGCGGCCGATCGCCGCGGCGAGGCGCGCGATGGCGTTCTCGTCGTTGGGGACGCTGCCGTGGCCGGCGCGGCCGTGGGCGGTGAGGCGGATCCAACGGATGCCCTTCTCCCCCGTCTGCAGCAGGTAGGCGCGCTGGTCGCCGCCGCCCTTCTTCGGCACGGTGACGGAGTAGCCGCCGACCTCGCTGATCGCCTCGGTGGCGCCCTCGAACAGTTCGGGACGGTGGTCGACGGCCCAGTGCGAACCCTTGACGCCGCCGGCCTCCTCATCGGCGAAGAACGCGACGACGAGGTCGCGCGGCGGAGTGACGCCGCGGCGGGCGAAGTCGCGGACGGTCGCGAGGATCATCGCGTCCATGTCCTTCATGTCGACGGCGCCGCGGCCCCAGACGCAGCCGTCCTCGACGTCGGCGGCGAACGGGTCGTGCGACCAGTCGGCGGCGTCGGCGGGCACGACGTCGAGGTGGCCGTGGACGACGAGCGCGCCGCGTTCGCGGTCGGCCCCCGGGATGCGGACGACGACGTTCGCGCGCCCCGGCTCGCTCTCGAACAGTTCGGGTTCGAGGCCGACCTCCTGCAGCTGGCCCACGACGTACTCGGCCGCTTCGCGTTCGCCGGGGCCCTCGGTGCCCGGGCCGTAGTTGCTCGTGTCGATGCGGATCAGATCGCGGCAGATGCGCAGGACGTCGGATTCGGCGGAGGTCTGAGAAGCCATGGCTCCACCTTTTCATTCCTGCGTGGGCAGCGCGCAAGAAAGCCCCGGTGATATCTCACCGGGGCTTTCTCGTGAAGTGTGTCCGAGGGGGGACTTGAACCCCCACGTCCGATAAAGGACACTAGCACCTCAAGCTAGCGCGTCTGCCATTCCGCCACCCGGACAGGTGGTGTTTTCCGGCCGCTTTCGCGCCCTTCCAACGAGGAAGAACATTACCAGGCGTTCGCTGGGAGTGCACATCGGCTCGGCTCAGGCGTGGCCCGTCGGCTGCTCGCCGTCCTGCTCGGGCCGGTGCGGCAGACGGATCTGACGCTGCGGCTGCTGTCGGGCCTCGCGCGGAGCGTCGAACGGCTCGGGCTGCAGACCGGCGTCGGGCTCGCCGGCGGGCGTCGCCTGCGCGCCGAGCGGCGCCTGCGGCATCGCCGATGCGCCGAGGGCGGGCACACCGTCGTCAGCGCCGGCAGGGCGCTGCGGGCGGGACGTCGAATCCTCCGCCTCGTTCGTGGCCTGGTCGACCTGGCCACGCGCGTTGGCGAGCGCGACCTGAGGGTCCTCGAGCTTCGTGTCGGCGAACGCGTTGTCGTCGTTCGTGCCGGGGTCGACCCATTCGTCGTCGTCGTTGTCGCCCGGACGCCCGGCGTCGCCGCCGAGAGCGCTCGAGATGCCGCGCAGCGCGTCGGTGACCTCCGAGGGGATGACCCACATCTTGTTCGAATCGCCCTGCGCCAGCTGCGGCAGCGTCTGCAGGTACTGGTAGGCGAGCAGACGCTGCGTCGGCTTGCCGCGGTGGATGGCGTCGAACACCTGCTGGATGGCGCGCGCCTCACCCTGGGCCTTGAGGACGGCGGCCTGCGCCTCACCCTCGGCGCGCAGGATCTGGCTCTGCTTCTCACCCTCGGCCGTGAGGATCTGGCTCTGCTTGAAACCCTCGGCGTTCAGGATGGCGGCGCGGCGGTCACGCTCGGCGCGCATCTGCTTCTCCATCGAATCCTGCACCGACGCCGGCGGGTCGATCGCCTTGAGCTCCACACGATTGACGCGGATGCCCCAGCGGCCCGTCGCCTCGTCGAGCACGCCGCGCAGCTGCCCGTTGATCTGGTCACGCGAGGTGAGCGTCTGCTCGAGGTCGAGCGAACCGATGACGTTGCGCAGCGTCGTCACCGTCAGCTGCTCGATACCCTGGATGAAGTTCTCGATCTCGTAGACGGCTGACTTCGGATCCGTCACCGAGTAGTAGATGACGGTGTCGATGCTGACGACGAGGTTGTCGCTCGTGATGACGGGCTGCGGCGGGAACGTGACGACCTGCTCACGCAGATCGATGTTCGCGCGCACCCGGTCGATGAACGGCACGAGGATGTGCAGACCGTCCGTCAGCGTGCGGTTGTACGAGCCGAGACGCTCGACGATCTGAGCCGTCTGCTGCGGCACGATGCGGATCGTGCGCATGACGACGACGACCGCGAACACCAGCAGCAGGATGACGACGATGAGTCCTGGGGACATGTTCCCTCCCTGTGGCCGGGCGAACCCGGCGTGATGCGCGGACGCTGGCGGGAGTGCTCGCTCAGCGCCGCTCGGTGGTTGTGGGGTCGACGAGCAGAGTCGCGCCCTGCAGGTCGATGACGTGGACGGGCGAACCGAGGGGGAGCGTCATGCGCACGTCGGTGCGCGCGCTCCACAGGTCGCCGTGCACCTTGACGAGGCCCTGCGACTCGGAGACCGGCTCGACGACGAACCCCGTCTGACCGACGACCGAACGCGGCCCGATGTCGGTGTTGTCGCGCGTCGGGCGCAGACGGCGGCGCAGCATCGGGCGCAGCGTGAACAACAACCCGACGGCGACGGCGACCGCGATCGGCGCACTGATGACGAAGTCCGCACCGAAGTACGACGCGATCGCGCCCGCGAGCGCGCCGAGCGCGAGCATGATGAACACGAAGTCGACCGTGACAGCCTCGACGGCGGCCATCGCGAGGGCGACGCCCAGCCACATCAGCCATGCACTGTTGTTCATGCTCGGTCCAGCTCCCCGCTTCGACGACTTCGTACCTGCAATCTACGTGGAACGCTCGTCCGGTTCGACCCGAGAACCTAACGATTACCTCACGGTGACGCGGCAGCGGCATCGTCCCAGGCCGGCGGTTCGCCGGGCGTCAGCGCCGGATCGTCCACGGCGACGGTACGCACCGGACCCTTCGGGGTGAGCGGGCCCTCGAACCGGACGGTGACGCGGCCACGCCCTGAGCCCCACACCCAACCCGCGCCGAACTCGTCGTGATGCACGTCCATGCCGGGGCGCCACGACGCCGTCGTGCCGGGGCTGAAACGCGTCGTCAACTCCTGAGGCAGGGTTGACGACCCCTCGTCGGCGTCGGGGTCAGCGTCGTCGCTGCTGGGGGTGGCGGCTGTCGACGACTCACCGACGGCCTCGGGAAAGGCCGGCGTGTCGACGGGAGCCTCGAGTTCGAACAGCCCCGACTGCGCGTGCGTGACGAAACCGCTGACGCCCACACCGATGAGACGCACACCCTGCGCGAGGTCGAGTCCGTCGAGCAGGCGCTGAGCCGTGCGGGCGATGACGTCGGCGTCACGGCTCGGGGTCGGTGATGTCGAGCTGCGCGTCAACGAACTGAAGTCAGGAAGGCGCACCTTGAGGTGCACGGTGCGCCCGAAGACTCCGGCCTTCTCGCAGCGGGCCGAGACGGCCTGCGCGATGCGCTCGATCTCGCGGCGCAGCACGGCGCGATCGTGGACGTCGCGTTCGAACGTCTCCTCGTGCGAGACGCTCTTCGCCTCGCGGGTGAGGGTGAGGTCCCGATCGTCGCGGGCGCGCGCCAGTTCGTGGAGGGAATGCCCGTGACGCTCACCGAAGATGCTGACGAGGTCGACGTGCGTCATCGCGCGCAGCTGTTCGACCGTCTCGACACCGAAGGTGCGCAGCCGCGCCGCAGTCGCCGGGCCGACGCCGCTGATCGCGCGCACCGACATCGGCGCGAGGAACCCGAGCTCGCTGCCCGGTTCGACGACGGTGATGCCCGCCGGCTTGTTCAGGTCGGAGCCGATCTTCGCGAGCATCTTCGACGACGCCGCCCCCGCGCTGACGCTCAAACCGCCCGTTGCGTCGGCGACGTCACGGCGCAGGGTCTCGAGCACCTCGCGCACGTGCGCGGTGCTCGAGACATCGAGGTCGGCGCCGCGCAGGTCGACGTACGCCTCATCGATCGAGACCTGCTCGACGAGCGGCGACAGCTCGCGCAGCACGGCCATGACGGCGAGCGACGACGCGCGGTACGCCTCGAACCGCGGCGAGAGGAACGCCGTGGCGGCCGGGCAGATGGCCCGTGCCTCGGCGGTGCTCATCGCACTGCGGGCACCGAACGCTCGCGCCTCGTACGACGCCGTCGAGACGACGCCGCGCAGGCCGGTGCCACCGACGATGACGGGGCGTCCACGTAGGCTCGGCTTGTCGCGCTGCTCGACCGAGGCGAAGAACGCGTCGAGGTCGACGTGGACGATGCTGGCGTCGTCTCTCACGCCAGGTCGATGACCACCTTGACGTCGCCGTCGCGGCGCTCGAAGGCCTCGGCGAACTTCTCGAGCGGCACGCGCCGCGTGATGAGTCGCTCCAGCCAGGGGTTGTCGGCCTTCGCGAGCACCTCGGCCGCGCCCTGGTAGTGACGCAGGTTCGCATTGACCGAGCCGACGACGACGCCGTTGTCGAGCACGAGGTCGCGGTTGATGTGGCCCAGGTCGACCTCTTGCTCCTTCGGCGCGGAGATGCCTGTCAGGCACACGATGCCGTAGGGCACGTTGTTGGCGAGCACGCCCGAGATGACGGGCACCGCGCCGGTGGCCTCGATGACGACGTCGGGGGCGATCTGCTGCATCTGTTCCACGACGTCGCCCGTGACGTAGGTGGCGCCGAGCTCGCGCACGAGCTCGGGCTTGAGACCGTCGGTGGGCCGGTCGAGGACGTAGACGTCGAGGCCCTTCTGGGCGCCGATGAGCGCGCCGAGCAGACCGATCGGGCCGGCACCGGTGACGAGCACCTTCTTCGGCGCGAACGTCGCGCGGGCGCCGATGCGCTCGACCTGCTCCCAGGCCTTCGTCACGACGGTCGTCGGCTCGAGCAGCACGCCGACCTTCTCGAGCGACGGGTCGAGCTTGACCGCATGGTCGGCGGGGATGCTCCAGCGCTGCGAACCGAACCCGTGGATCTGCTTGATGCCGTGCTCGGTGTACTCGCCGTTGCGGCACATGTCCCACTCCCCCGCGGCGCACGCGACGCACGGCACGGTGTCGGGCATGCGGACGATGCCGACGACGAGGTCGCCCTCGGCGAAATCGGAGCCCTCGGGAGCCTGCAGGACGCGCCCGAGCGACTCGTGGCCGAGGACGAGGCGCTCCGCGCCCTCGGGCGCCCAGCCGTACGCACCGTCGGCGATCTCGTGGTCGGTGCCGCACACGCCGAGGGCGATGCCCTCGACGAGCAGGTCTCCGGGCCCGGGCGTCGGGCCGGGCATGTCGGTGACGGCGAGGGAATCCTTGCTCAGGGGCAGGACGGTGAGTGCGCGCATGACTCCAACTCTAGGCCCCGGGCAGGAGGTCATCCGACGCCTCTGTGGACGAGCAGCGGCAGGACGCAGACGGCGCCCGCCTCGCGTAGCGCGGCCGCGGCGACGGTGGGCTCCCACGTCGTCGACGAGGTGTCGACGACGAGCAGGACGCTCGCTCCCGCGACCTGCGGAGCGCTCCCGGCGATGGCCTCGCGCCACGCGGTGGCCACCTCGGCACCCGCGGCATCGCCGACGTGGGGCGGCACGACGTTCCACGTCGTGTGCGGCAGCTTGCCCGCGGTGCCGAGGTGCGCGGCCAGCGACTCGACCCGGGCGGTGTTGACCTCGCCCGAGCCGACCCGCGTCGGCAGCGCGACGATGCATGAGGGGCGCTGGCGCCACGTCTTCGACCAGGCCGCGAGCACGCGCACCGCGGATTCCTGCAGCGCCTGCGACGCCTCCTGCGTGCCCTGGGCGCGCCGATCCTCTCGCCGCTCGTCCTCCCACTCGGCTGCGTCGGCGTGGATGAGCACCCGCCCGGGGTCGGCGGCGAGGTTCGCGGGGATGCGCCCGCGGGTGCCGAACGCGCCACCGGGCCACATCTTGCGCGGTTCGAGGGTGATGGTCTCGGCGCGCAGCACCGCCGCGATGCGTTCGAGCGTCGCGGGGTCGATGTCCGTCGTCAGCGGCTCGGGCAGGTGGCCCAGGCAGACCGAGCACTGGCCGCAGTCGGCGGCCTCGGGGTCGTCGAGGGCCGTGCGCAGAAGCTTCATGAGGCACTGGGCGCCGGCGATGTAGCGGCGCATGATGTCGGCCTCGCGCTCCCGCGTCGCGATGACGCCCGCGTAGTGCTCCTCGTCGAAGCTCCACTCGACCCCGGTGGCGCGCCACCCGTCGGGGGTGCGCTCGACGACGCCGTCGACGGCGAGTTGCTTGAGCAGCAGCTCGACCCGGTTGCGTCGCAGGCCCGTCTCCGCGTCGAGGGCCACGACGCTCATCGGCTCGGCCGCGGCCTGCAGTGCGGTCAGGAGCGTCGCGACCTGCTCTTTCTTCGGGATCGTCGCCGTCGCGAAGTACTCCCAGATGTTCTCGTCGCCCGCGGCGGGCAGCAGCGCGACGACGGCCGAGTCGATGGCACGGCCCGCACGCCCGATGTGCTGGTAGTACGACACCGGTGACGCCGGCGCGCCGAGGTGGACGACGAAACCGAGGTCGGGCTTGTCGTAGCCCATCCCGAGCGCTGACGTCGCGATGAGCGCCTTGACACGGTTGTGGCGCAGATCGTCCTCGAGCTGTTCTCGCTGAGCGGCCTCGAGCTGACCGGTGTACGCAGCGACGGGCAGCTCGTCACCGTGCGCGGCCGTCACGGCCGCCGCGAGACGCTCGGCGTCCGCGACCGTCAGGGTGTAGACGATGCCACTGCCCGGCAGTGACGCGAGACGGTCGACGACCCACGCGTAGCGCTGCAACGCCGTCATCTCCGGCAGCACCGCGAGGTGCAGCGACGAGCGGGCGAGCGGACCCCGCAGCACGAGGGAGGCCTCCCCCAGCTGCTGCGCCAGATCCTCGGTGACGCGCTCGTTGGCCGTCGCCGTCGTCGCGAGCACGGGTGTCGCCGGGTTGAGCGTCGTCAGCACGTCGGCGACGCGGCGGTAGTCGGGGCGGAAGTCGTGCCCCCAGTCGGACAGGGCGTGCGCCTCGTCGATGACGAGCAGCCCCAGATCACCCGCGAGCGAACGCATGACGCGTTCACCGAACGTCGGGTTCGCGAGCCGCTCTGGCGAGACGAGCAGCACGTCGAGCTGCCCGGCCGTCACGGCCTGCTCGATGGCGCCCCAGGCGTCGAGGTTGCCGGAGTGGATCGCAGCGGCCCGCAGCCCCGCACGCTCGGCGCCGGCCACCTGGTCGCGCATGAGGCTGAGCAGCGGCGAGACGACCAGCGTCGGGCCCGCGCCGCGGCTGCGGGCGATCGCCGTCGCCACCCAGTAGACGGCCGACTTGCCCCACCCCGTCGCCTGGACGACGACGACGCGCGCGCCCGGCCGACCGAGCGCCTCGACCGCGACGCGCTGATCGTCGCGCAGGCGAGCGTCCGGCCCGGCCAGGGCGTGCAGCACGGAGGAGGCGACGGCGTCGAAGCCGGTGTCCTGTTCAGCGTTCATGGGACGAACTGTGGCACGAGACACCGACAACCCCAGAACGACGCGGATTCAGCCCTGCGACGAGGACGCCGCCGCAGCCTTCTCGGCACGCTTGCGACGCCGCTCGGCGGCGATGCGGGCGTCGTCGGCCTCGGCCTCGTCGAGCGTCGGCGCGGTGCCACCCATGGAGGCGGGCAGGAACTCGAGGTCGGCGCCGCTCAGCGTCGGGTAATTCGCGCGTGCCGCGTCGAGCAGCTTCTGCATCGCGTCCTTGACGCGCTGCGTGTTCTGCTCGGGGCTGAGCGTCTCGTCGTACGTCATCGGCTCACCGACGGCGACGGTGATCGGCGTGTTCGTGCGCCCGAGACGCTTCGGCTTGCCCTTCGTCCACACACGCTGCGAACCCCACAGGATCATCGGCACGATCGGCACCCCGGCCTCCTGCGCCATGCGCACGCCGCCGGTCTTGAAGGACTTGAGCTCGAATGAGCGGGAGATCGTCTCCTCCGGGAAGATGCCGACGAGCTCGCCGCGCTTCAGGGCAGCGACGGCGTCGCGGTAGCTCTGCGCGCCGTTGCCGCGCTCGACGGCGATGTGCTTCATGCCGCGCATGAGCGGGCCCGAGATCTTGTGGTCGAAGACCTCCTTCTTCGCCATGAATCGGATGACGCGGCGCTGCTTGATCGCCGGGAAGCCCGCGTACGTGAAGTCCATGTACGACAAGTGGTTCATCATGACGACGGCGCCACCGGTGCGCGGCAGGTTCTCGGAGCCGACGAGGGTGAACTTGAGCCCCTGCGCGGCGAAGAGGCTGCGCGCAATGGCGAGAACGGGAGGGTAGACGAGTTCCATGTCCACCAGCCTAATCCGGCTAGGCTGACGCGGTGCTGCAACAGATCGAGGCGACGCGCTTCGTCGTCCCCCTGCGTGAGGGCGGCTCGCTGCCCGGCGTCGTCGAGGGTTCCGACCTCGGCACGTGGGTCGTCAAGTTCCGCGGAGCCGGCCAGGGGCTCAAGGTGCTAGTCGCCGAGGTCGTCGTCGGCGAACTCGCCCGTGCGCTCGGCCTGCGGGTGCCCGAGCTCGAGCTCGTCGAGCTGCCGGAGGCCATCGCGAAGTACGAGGCCGACGAGGAGGTGCAAGATCTGCTGACGGCGAGCGTCGGGCTCAACCTCGGCGTCGACCTGCTGCCGGGCGCCTTCGCCTATGACGGCTCCATCCCGCCGCCCGCCGACGAGGCCGCCACGATCCTGTGGCTCGATGCGTTCACCGCGAACATCGACCGCACCCCGCACAACCCGAACCTCGTGCGCTGGCACGGGCAGACGTGGTGCATCGACCACGGTGCGGCGCTGTACTTCCACTACTCGTGGCCGTCGAAGGGCTCCCACCCGGAGCGTTTCGCGGCGCAGCGCTTCGATCTGGGCTCCCACATCATGGCCGGGGTGATCGACCTCTCGCCCGCGGCCGCAGCGGCCGCACACGAGCGTCTTGCTGCGCTCGTCACCCCTGGCCTGTTGCGCGAGATCCTGACGCTCGTGCCCGACGAATGGCTCGAGACGAGTGAGTCGATGCCGCACGCCGACGACGTGCGCGCCGCCTACGTCGAGAACCTGCTCGCGCGCCTCGCCGCCCCGCAAGCATGGTCGCCGGCGTTCGCGGGTGAGATGCGATGAGCGTCGGCTACCAGTACGTCGTGCTGCGTCTCGTGCCGTCGATCGAGCGCGAGGAGTTCCTCAACGTCGGCGTCGCGCTCTACGCGCAGATGGCCGATTTCCTCGACGCCCGTTTCCACCTCGACGCAGCCCGCCTCGCCGCGTTCGCTCCGACGCTCGCCGCCGCAGACGTCGAGCAGTCGCTCGCCTCACTGTGCGCCGATGTGCGCGGCGAGCCGTGCCCCGGGCGCCCTGACCTGCCGAAGCTGGGGCAACGCTTCGGCTGGATCAGCGCGCCGCGTTCGACGATCGTCCAGCCGGGCCCGATGCACGGCGGGGTCAGCAACGACCCGGGCGCCACCCTCGAACGTCTGGTCGACCGGCTCGTGCGCTGAGCTGGCTCAGGCCCATACCCGCTCAATCCTGGTGCGCGGTCGGTAGGGTCGAACCATGAGCATCGAACGAACCACTGCGCCCGACCCCTACGACCACCTGCCGGTGTTCCCGGCCCTCACCGTCACGAGCACGAGCTTCAGCGACGGCGGCGACCTCGCCGAGACGTATGTCTACGACGGCTGGGGCGTGAACGGGCAGAACGTCTCGCCGCAGCTGTCGTGGAGCGGTGCGCCGGAGACGACGACGTCGTACGTCGTCACCTGCTTCGACCCGGACGCGCCGACCCCGTCGGGCTTCTGGCACTGGGCGATCGCAGGCATCCCGGCGGACGTCACCGAACTCGCCGAGGGCGCCGGATCGGGTGACGCCGCGTTGCCCGAGGGCGCCTTCCACGTCGCCGGTGATGGCGGCGTCAAGGGCTGGATGGGGCCGTGCCCGCCCGAAGGTGACGGCAAGCACCGATACATGTTCGCGGTCCACGCGATCGAGGGTGACCCTCTCGCGATCGACGACTCGGTCACGCCCGCCGTCCTCAGCTTCAACGCCGTCTTCCAGACCGTCGCACGCGGCGTCACGACGGGCCTGTACGGTCACTGATCGTCCCGGCCACTGATCTCAGCGGCTGCCAGCCGACACAGCACGAGGCCCCGATGACCACGAGTGGATGCTCGTCGACGTCGGGGCCTCGGCGCGCCCCGTCACATGCGTAGCGTGTACATCGCGACGGCGCTGGCGGCCGCGACGTTGAGCGAGTCGACGCCGCCTGCCATCGGGATGCGGACGGTGACGTCGCACGCGGCGACCGTTCGCGTTCCGAGGCCGTCGCCCTCGGTGCCCATGACGAGCGCGAGGCGTTCGGGCTCACGCGCCGCGAGTTCGTCAAGCGTTACGGAATCGCCAGCCAGCGCCATCGCGGCGACCGTCCATCCGGCCTCCTGAAGTCGCGTCACCGAGCCGGGCCACGGGTCGATGCGCGTCCACGGCACCTGGAACACGGTGCCCATCGACACGCGCACCGAGCGGCGGTACAGCGGATCTGCGCAGCGCGGGGTGACGAGGACGGCGTCGACGCCGAGCGCCGCGGCCGATCGGAAGATGGCACCGACGTTCGTGTGATCGACGATGTCCTCGAGCACGACGACGCGCCGCGCGTCACGCAGCAGTTCTTCGGGCGAGGCCAGCGCGGGGCGGTTCATCGACGCGAGAGCCCCGCGGTGCAGATGGAAACCCGTCATCGACTCAATGACGTCGGCCTCCCCCACGTACACGGGGACGTCGGCGGCCTCGGCGTCCGCGACGATGTCGGCGAGGTCGTCGAGCCAGCGCTGGCCCATGAGGAAGCTGCGGGGACGGTCGCCGCGCGCGAGGGCGCGGCGGATGACCTTCTCGCTCTCGGCGATGTAGAGGCCGCGCTCGGTTTCGAGCTTCTTGCGCAGCGCGACGTCGGTGAGGCGGAAGTAGTCGGCGACGCGGTCGTCGTCGGGTGAGGTGATGCGGATCGGCACCGGTGATCAGGCCTGCGCGGCGCGGGCGCTCCAGCGCTCACCGTGACGATCGAGCTCGAGCGCGAGACCGAACGTCTCCGAGAGGTTCTCGGCCGTCAGTGTCGACTCGATCGGGCCGGCGGCGACGACGCGGCCCTCGCGCAGCATGAGGATGTCGGTGAAGCCCGGCGGGATCTCCTCGACGTGGTGGGTGACGAGCACGAGCGCCGGTGCGTCGACGTCCTCGGCGAGCGCGGTGAGGCGCTGCACGAGGTCTTCGCGGGCACCGAGGTCGAGCCCGGCGGCGGGCTCGTCGAGCAGCATGAGCTCGGGGTCGGTCATGAGGGCGCGGGCGATGAGGACGCGCTTGCGCTCCCCCTCGCTCAGCGTGCCGAAGCGACGCTCGGCGAGGTGCGCGGCGCCGAGTTCGTCGAGCAGTTCGCGTGCGCGTTCGTGGTCGAAGCTGTCGTACTTCTCGCGCCAGCGTCCCACCATGCCGTAGCTCGCGGTGACGACGACGTCGGAGACCTTCTCACCGGAGGGGATGCGCTCGGCGAGCGCCGCCGTCGCGAGGCCGATGCGGGGGCGCAGCTCGAACACGTCGACGGCGCCGAGCACTTCGCCGAGGATGCCGGCGACGCCCGTCGAGGGGTGCATGCGACCGGCGGCGACGTTGAGCAGTGTCGATTTGCCGGCGCCGTTGGGGCCGACGACGACCCAGCGCTCGCCTTCCTCCACCTCCCACGAGACGTCGTCGAGCAGCTTCTGCGCGCCGCGCGTGACACCGATCCCGGAGAAGGACAACACATCGCTCATACCCGTGACCCTACTGACTCGACGGGGTCGAATGCCACGCGACACGGCACGGATGACGTCGTGGACGCGCCTGGCGCCCAACCGACACGGGTGTAAGCTACAACTTGTATCTATGTTGCGTCGAACGCCTACCACCGTGGGCAGCAGATCGACCACTCGAACGAGGAGCGAGCATGAGCGAGCCGAAGATCTCCGCGGCCGACGCGGTCTACCGCGAGGTGAAGGGCCGCATCCTCGACGGCTCGATCGCCGGTGGCGCCCTCATCAGCGAGGGTGAGATCTCGGAACTGCTCGACGTCTCCCGCACCCCCGTGCGCGAGGCGTTCGTCCGGCTGCAGGCCGAGGGGTGGATGACGCTGTACCCCAAGCGCGGCGCACTCGTGCGCGCCGTCGAACCGCGCGAGGTGCGTGACGTCGTCGAGGCACGCATCGCGGTGGAGTCGCGTGCGGCGCGCAGCGTCGTCGAGGCGCACGAGCACCGCGACGTCGCCATCGATCTCGGCGAGATCCTGCGCCGTCAGCGCCAGAGCCTCGAAACCGGCGACCACGACGACTTCACCGAGACCGACTGCGTGTTCCACACCCACCTCGTCGCAGCCGGTGGCAACGCCATCCTCACCGAGTTCTACGAGCGTCTCGGGGAACGTCAACGGCGCATGGCCGCGCGCATCCTGTGGAAGGACGACCGCCGCTGCCGCGACGTCCTCACCGCCCACGCCCGTCTCGTCGACCTCGTCGCCGCGGGAGACGCGACCGGTTTCGAGCAGGAGCTGACGGCGCACCTGCACCACTCCTACGACGGACTGCTCCCCTGAGCCTTCCGTCCGCCCGAGGTCACCCCACTCACCCACACCCGACGAAAGGCCCCCGCGTGTCACTCGACACCCCGACCCGCACCACCAACCACGAACGCGTCACGACGAGCGTCGACACCCCCGAGCGCGCCGGCGCCGGGGGTGCGCGGGCCGCCTGGCTACCGGTCGGGGCGGCGATGTTCACCGTCGCGTGGGGTGGCAACCAGTTCACGCCGCTGCTCGGGCTCTACCGTGACATCGACGCGCTCTCGACGGGCGCCGTCGACCTGCTGCTCGGTGCGTACGTCCTCGGCATCATGCCCGCGCTGCTGCTCGGCGGGCCGGCCTCGGACCGCTGGGGCCGTCGCCCGCTCATGCTGCCCGCGCCGATCCTCGCGATCATCGCGTCGGTGCTGCTCGCCGTCGGCGCCGGCTCGCCGGCTGTGCTCTTCGTCGGCCGCATCTTCTCCGGCCTGGCGCTCGGGCTCGCCATGGTTGTCGGCGGCTCGTGGATCAAGGAACTGTCGAGCCCGCCGTTCGACGCCGAGGCCGACTCCGCCGCGGGCGCGCGTCGCGCGTCCATCAGCCTGACGGCCGGCTTCGCGCTCGGCGCCGCCACCGCCGCGGCGCTTGCCCAGTTCGCGCCGCTGCCCGCGGAGCTGTGCTACCTCGTCCACCTCGTCATCACGGCGGCGAGCTTCGTGCTCCTGACGCGCGCCCCCGAGACGCATGCCGCCCAAGACGTGCCGGGACGCTTCCTCGACGACCTGCGCGTGCCCGCTGCGGGCCACCGTCGCTTCCTGTTCGTCGTCCTGCCGATGGCGCCGTGGGTGTTCGGCTGCGCGGGATGCGCCTATGCCGTGCTGCCCGCCGTCATGGGTGATCGCACAGGCTCGTTCGGCATCGCCTTCTCGGGCCTGCTGTGCCTCGTCGCGCTCGGCTGCGGGCTGTTCATCCAGCAGGTCGGCAAGCGCTTCGACGACGTCAGCTCCGCGCGCGCCATCATCATCGCCCTGGCGATGACGCTGCCCGGCCTCGGCATCGCCGCACTTGCAGCGCACCTCGTCAGCCCGTTGCTCGCGCTCGTCGCGGCCGCCGTCCTCGGTCTCGCCTACGGCATGCTGCTCGTCTCCGGCCTGCAGGAGGTGCAGCGCATCGCCGGTCCCGAGGACCTCGCGGGACTGACGGCTGTCTACTATTCGATCACCTACCTCGGCTTCTTCGTGCCCGCCGCGCTCGCCGTCGTCAGCCACTGGCTGAGCTACCCCGTGATGTTCGTCGGTGGCGTCGTGCTCGCCGCGCTGAGCCTCGGCGTCGTCCTGATGTTCTCGCGCAAGCACCTTCCGTCGGCTCTGGCGCACTGACCCGTCGCCACTAGGCTGGGCGATCGTGTACGAACTGCCTGCCTCCGTGCGCCTGGCCCTGTGGGCCACGCACGCCATCGCCGCCGATCGCCCGCTCAGCGAGGCGATCGGCGCCGCGCTGCCCGACGTCGACGCCGTCGAGGGTGGCCTGCCGCGCCTCGAACTGTGGCGTGACCTCGGCGAACGCATCGTCTGCGTCGACCTGCCCCGCCCGGGGGTCCACGGCGGGTTGCTGCCGCCCGGCGGACCCGCGACTCAGGCTGCGATCGAAGTCGGAGAATGCCTGTTCGTGCCGTCGCTCGGCGGGGTGCTCGTGCCGCGGCTGGAGTATTACGGGCCGGCCGGCGACGAGGGCCTCAAGCTCACGCTCGAACCGCACGACAGCGACCCGGTGCCGATCCACCGCCTCGAGGCACTCGCACTGGCCGACATCGACCGACGCTTCCGCGAGGCGTTGCTGGCGCACGTCGGGGTGCTCGAATCCCTGCACATCGCACCGTTCCTCGGCTCCTCGGCCCGCGAGCGCGTCGACGAACGCCTCGACGGCGCGCGCTGGGCGTTGCCACCGGGCCTGCACCCGCGGGCGATGCGCATCATCACGACGGCCGGCCTCGTCGTCGCCGCCCTCGACGAGGCACTGACGACGAGCGGCGGCCTCGACGCGGGTAGCGTCGCAGCGCGCGAGCGCACGCTGCGCTCCCTGCTCGACGAGGCCGAACTCGCTCTCGCACAGGCCGCGACGGCGGCTGCCATCGGCCTCGCACACGACGCTGCCCGCCCTCGATGAGGACGGGCAGCGTTGATCGCGCGTTGCGGTGTGCTCAGAGCGGAGTGTCTCCGGCAACGACGTATCAGGCCGTACGGGAGCCTTCGAGCACCGTCGCGTAGACCTGCTGGGTGCGTTCGGCGATCGCGTCCCACCCGAAGTGCTCGACGGCGCGCTGACGCCCAGCTCGACCCCGTCGGCGGGCCTCTTCGACGTCGGAGGTCGCCTCGGTGAGGGCGCGGGCCAGATCGGCGACGAACGTATCGGGGTCGACGGGCGTACCCGTTCCGTCGTTCACCTGCTCGATCGGCACGAGCCAGCCCGTCTCGCCGTCGACGACGACCTCGGGGATGCCGCCCGTCGCGGTCGCGACGACGGCCGCTTCGCACGCCATCGCCTCGAGGTTCACGATGCCGAGGGGTTCGTACACCGACGGGCAGACGAACGTCGTGGCCTGCGACAGCAGCGCGACGACCTCCTCGCGCGGCAGCATGTCGGGAATCCACACGACGCCGTCGCGCTCGGCGCGCAGCTGGTCGATGAGGCCCTCGACCTCAGCGAGGATCTCAGGGGTGTCGGGCGCGCCCGCGCAGAACACGAGCTGCACGTTCGCAGGCACCTGACGCATTGCACGCAGCAGGAACGGCACGCCCTTCTGACGTGTGATGCGCCCGACGAACACGATGCTCGGGCGCTCGGGGTCGACCCCATGACGGCGCGCGATCTCGAGGGCGGCGTCACTGTGGTCGGGCGCCCAGGCCTGTGCGTCGATGCCGTTGTGGACGACATGGACCTTCGCCGGGTCGAGCTGTGGGTAGCTCGCGAGGACGTCCCTGCGCATGCCCTCGGAGACGGCGATGACGGCGGCCGCGCCCTCGTAGGCGGTGCGTTCGATGAAGGAGGAGATCGCGTAGCCGCCGCCGAGCTGTTCGGCCTTCCATGGCCGCATCGGCTCGAGGCTGTGCGCGCTCACGACGTGCGGGATGCCGTGGAGCATCGAGGCGAGGTGGCCGGCGAAGTTGGCGTACCAGGTGTGCGAGTGCACGACGTCAGCGCCCGCGACGGCGGGCACCATCGTCAGGTCGACGCCGAGGGTCTTGAGGGCGCCGTTCGCGTCGGCGAGTTCGGGGAGGTCGGGAAAGCCCTGCGTGCCCGGCTCGTCGATCGGTTTGCCGAACGCGCGGACCTGGGTGTCGATTCCGCTGCTGCGCAGCGCCTTGACGAGCTCGGCCACGTGCACGCCGGCGCCACCGTAGATGTTGGGCGGATATTCCTTGGTCAGGATGTCGACTCTCACCCCATGAACGTTATCCGCGCCGGGGGGTGTGAGGAAAGCCACGTCGGGGCCTATTCTCGTCACATGCCAAACCGTGGAGGCCCCAAGATTCTCGCCATCGTCCTCGCCGGCGGCGAGGGCAAACGTCTCATGCCGCTGACGGCGGACCGGGCCAAGCCCGCCGTGCCGTTCGGTGGCATCTACCGCCTCATCGACTTCGCGCTGAGCAACCTCGTCAACTCGAACTACCTGCACATCGTCGTGCTGACGCAGTACAAGTCGCACAGCCTCGATCGTCACGTCACCACGACGTGGCGCATGAGCTCCCTGCTCGGCAACTACGTGACGCCGGTGCCCGCGCAGCAGCGTGTCGGCAAGAACTGGTACCTCGGTTCGGCCGACGCGATCTACCAGAGCCTCAACCTCATCCACGACGAGAAGCCCGACTACGTCGTCGTCGTCGGTGCCGACCACGTCTACCGCATGGACTTCGCCGACATGGTCGACGCGCACATCGCCTCGGGTGCGAAGGCGAGCGTCGCCGCGATCCGTCAGCCTATCTCGCTCGCCGACCAGTTCGGCGTCATCGACGTCGACCCGCAGAACCCGGCGCGCATCCGCGCCTTCCTCGAGAAGCCCACCGACCCGCAGGGGCTGCCGGACAGCCCCGACGAGGTGCTCGCCTCGATGGGCAACTACGTCTTCTCCACCGACGCGCTCATCGAGGCGGTCACACGTGATGCCGACCTCGAGGACAGCAAGCACGACATGGGCGGCGACATCATCCCCGCCTTCGTCGAGCGGGGTGAGGCGTTCGTCTACGACTTCAAGGACAACGAGATCCCGGGCGCGGAGGATCGTGACCGCGGGTACTGGCGCGACGTCGGCACGATCGACTCCTACTTCGACGCGCACATGGACCTCGTCTCGATCCACCCGATCTTCAACCTCTACAACGACCGCTGGCCGATTCACACGACGTCCGGCATGAGCCTGCCGCCCGCGAAGTTCGTCCATGGCAGCCACGGGCGCACCGGCACCGCCGTCGACTCGATCGTCTCCCCCGGCTGCATCATCTCCGGCGCGACGGTCAGCCACTCGGTGCTCTCGCCCAACGTCGTCGTGCGCTCGTTCAGCGACATCGACTCCTCGATCCTGCTCGACGGCGTCAAGGTCGGACGCTCGTGCATCGTGCGCCGCGCCATCATCGACAAGGACGTGACGCTGCCCGACGGCACCCACATCGGCATCGACCACGACGCCGACCGCGCCCGCGGCTTCACCGTCACCGACTCCGGCATCGTCGTCGTCGGCAAGGGCACTGTCGTGACCCCCTGATCGAGCTACGCCCCTTGGGGTGAGGCCGATTCGCGCTCGGACGCCGGTCGGCCTCACGTCGTGAACACCGGATGCGAGCGCGGAGCCTTCACGCTATGAATGAGGGGTGAACAACGACGCGCGCCGTACCGACCTGTTGGGCCTGACGTTCCAGGGCACCGACTCCCCCGGGCTGTTCCACGAGCTCACCGACGCGATGACGAAGTTCGGCGTCGAGATCGTCGACGTCGGCCAGGCCGTCCTTGGCGGTGGCATCACGCTGTCGTTCCTCGTCAGCGCAGCCGAACCCGACGAACTCGTCCTCGAGATGAAGCGCCTCGCCCGCCTGCGCTCGCTCGCCCTAACGCTCGCCGAGGGCATGAGCGACGACGTCGTGCGCCTGCCCGGACGCGCCGTCGTCACGCTGCTCGCACCGACGCTGCCCGCCGAGGCCCTCGCGGAGATCTCGGCCGAGGTCGTCCACCACGGCGGCAACATCGACCGCGTGCGCCGCCTCGCGCGCACGCCGGTCACCGCGATCGAGCTCGACGTCTCGGGCGTCGAGGTCGTCGAGCTTCGCCGCCGGGTGCTCGAGGCCTCGCACGAGACGGGGTGTGACGCGAGCGTCGCCGAGGCCGGGCTCGCGCGCCGTGGCCGCCGACTCGTCGTCCTCGACGTCGATTCGACGCTCATCCAGGACGAGGTCATCGAACTGCTCGCTGCCCGCGCGGGCCGCGAGGCCGAGGTGGCGGAGGTGACCGAGCGCGCCATGCGCGGTGAGATCGACTTCGCCGAATCGCTGCACGAGCGCGTCGAGGCCCTCGCGGGGCTACCCGCGAGCGTGCTCGACGAGGTGCGCGCCGAGATCCGCCTCACGGCCGGCGCCCGCACGCTCGTGCGCACCCTCAAGCGGCTCGGCTTCACCGTCGGCGTCGTCTCCGGCGGCTTCATCGAGGTCGTCGCGCCGCTCGCCGCCTCCCTCGGCATCGACCACGCGCGCGCCAACACCCTCGAGATCGTCGACGGCGCCCTGACCGGGCGCGTCCTCGGCGACGTCGTCGACCGTGAGGGCAAGGCACGTGCGCTCGCCGCGTTCGCCGAGGCCGAGCACCTGCCGCTGGAGCGCACCGTCGCGATCGGCGACGGCGCGAACGACCTCGACATGCTCGCCCTCGCGGGCCTCGGCATCGCGTTCAACGCCAAGCCCGTCGTGCGGGCGCAGGCGGACGCGTCTGTCAACGTCCCATACCTCGACAGTGTCCTGTTCTTCCTCGGCATCAGCCGCGACGACATCGAGGAGGCCGACGACCTCGACGCGCTCGAGACGCCCGATGGAGCGACCGTCATGCTCGTCGCGACGGACGTGGACGCCGCTGCGGCGACGCAGCGTGACGCCTAACATATGGCGCATGCCTGAACGTAGCGACCCCCGACGCTCCCTGCTCATCATCGGCGGCGCCGAGGACAAGGTCGGACGTGTGACCATCCTGCGCCGCTTCGTGCGCCTCGCCGGCGGCCGCAAGTCGAACATCGTCGTCATCCCGACGGCATCGTCGATGCCGGACGAGGTCATCGAGGTGTACTCGACCGTCTTCACACGCCTCGGCTGCCCGAGCGTGGGCAGCGTCGACCCGCAGTCGCGCGTCGACTCATCATCAGAAGAACTCGCCGAGCGCATCGACGCCGCGAGCGGCATCTTCATCTCCGGCGGCAACCAGCTCAAGCTGAGCCAGCTCATCGTCGGCACGCCCCTCGGCAAGGCCATCCTGCGCGCCCACGAGCGCGGCGCCGTCATCGCCGGCACGAGCGCCGGCGCGTCGATCATGAGCCAGTTCATGATCTCGATGGGCGAGGAGGGCGTGACGCCCCGTCAGCGCGCGAGCCAGCTGACGCAGGGCCTCGGCCTCGTGCCGGGCGTCATCATCGACCAGCACTTCGACCAGCGCTCGCGTTACGGGCGCCTGCTCTCCCTCGTCGCCGGCTCACCGAGCCTGCTCGGCATGGGCATCGACGAGGACACCGCCGCGGAGATCACGAACGGACGGGAGATGACGATCATCGGCTCCGGCGCCGTATTCGTCGTCGACGCGCGCATGGCGCAGACGGACGCGCACGAGGCACGCCGCGACGCGCCGCTGCTCGTCACCGGTGCCGTCGTGCACTCGCTGCCCTACGGGGCGACCTTCGACCTGGAGACGGCCACGCTGACCGACTTCGTCGAACGGCACGCCGACGTCGCGGTCACCGCGGCGAAGGACCAGCACGACACCGCGACCGCTGCCGCCGCGCTGCGTCACTGATCGCGTCCACGTCGTTTCGAGGGGAAGAACAGAACATGACCGTCATCGACATCCCGCAGGCACCGGGCCCCATCGAGCCGTCGCTGCGCATCGTCAGCACGCGCGTCTACCGCGGCCCGAACGTGTGGTCCTACGACCCCGCGATCCACCTCGTCGTCGATCTCGGTGTGCTCGAGTACTACCCGACGCACGCGATCCCCGGCTTCGCGGATCGCCTCGTCGAACTCTTCCCCGGCCTGCAGCACCACTCGTGCTCGCGCGGCAAGGAGGGCGGATTCGTCGAGCGCCTCCACGAGGGCACCTGGCTCGGCCACGTCGCCGAGCACCTCGCGCTGCAGCTGCAGCAGGAGGCCGGGCACGACGTGCGCCGCGGCAAGACGCGCGGAGTCAAGGGCGAGGAGGGGCGCTACAACGTCGTCTACGCCTACCTCGAGGAGAGCGTCGGCATTGCCGCCGGCCAGCTCGCCGTGCGCATCGTCAACCACGTCGTGCACCCCGAGGACGGCTTCGACGTCGAGGCCGCGCTCGAGACGTTCCACGCCCTCGTGCAGCGCCGCGCGTTCGGCCCGTCGACGCAGGCGATCATCGACGAGGCCGTCAGCCGCGACATCCCGTGGACGCGCCTCAACGGCGCCTCCCTCGTTCAGCTCGGCCAGGGCGTGCACGCCCAGCGCATCCGCGCGACGATGACGAGCCGCACGTCGGCGCTCGCCGTCGACATCGCGTGCGACAAGAGCCTGACGCTCGACCTGCTCGGCTCGGCCGGGCTGCCGGTGCCGAAGTCGGAGGTCGTGCGCACGCGTGAGGGCGCGATCCAGGCGGCGCGCGAAATCGGCTTCCCCGTCGTCGTCAAGCCGCTCGACGGCAACCACGGCCGCGGCGTGTGCCTCGACCTCACCGACGACGAGGCCGTCAGCGAGGCCTACGACATCGCGATGGCGCAGAGCCGACGCGGCGTGCTGCAGGTCGAGTCGTTCGTCACCGGCAAGGACTACCGCTGCCTCATCATCGACGGCAGGATGGCGGCCATCGCCGAACGCGTGCCCGCGCACGTCGTCGGTGACGGCGAGCACACCGTCGACGAGCTCATCGAACTGACGAACGCCGACCCGCGCCGCGGCTACGGGCACGAGAAGGTGCTGACGAAGATCAAGGTCGACGACGCCGCCCGCGAACTCGTCGCCGACCAGGGCTACGCGATGGACGCCGTCGTGCCCGAGGGCGAGACGGTGAAGCTCGCGCTGACGGGCAACATGTCGACCGGCGGCATCTCGATCGACCGCACCATGGACGCGCATCCCGACAATGTCGAGATCGCCGAGGAGGCCGCGCGCCTCATCGGCCTCGACGTCGCGGGCATCGACTTCATCTGCCCCGACATCACCGTCCCTGTGCGTGAGACCGGCGGCGCGATCTGCGAGGTCAACGCCGCGCCCGGTTTCCGCATGCACACCCACCCGACGGTCGGTGAGCCGCAGTTCATCGCCAAGCCGGTCGTCGACCTGCTGTTCCCGCCCGGCTCGCCTTCGCGTGTGCCGATCGTCGCCGTCACCGGCACGAACGGCAAGACGACGACGTCGCGGATGCTCGCGCACATCATGAAGGGCCTCGGCAAGAAGGTCGGCATGACCTCGACCGACGGCATCGTCATCGACGAACGCCTGCTCATCACGCGTGATGCCTCCGGCCCCAAGTCGGCGAAGATGGTGCTGCAGAACCCGCGCGTCGACTTCGCGGTGCTCGAGGTGGCACGCGGCGGCATCCTGCGCGAGGGCCTCGGCTACGACCGCAACGACATCGCCGTCGTCACCAACATCCAGAGCGACCACCTCGGCATGCGCGGCATCAACTCGCTCGAAGATCTCGCGAACGTCAAGCAGGTCATCGTCGAGGCCGTCCCGCGCGACGGGTTCGCCGTCCTCAACGCCGACGACGAGTACGTGCGCCGCATGCGACGCGTGTGCCGCGGCACGATCGTGTGGTTCTCGATGGAGGCGCCCGGTAGTCGCGTGCGCCAGTTCATCGACGAGCGCTGCGTGCGTGGCGACCGCGCCGTCGTGCTCGAGCCGACGGACAAGGGCGAGATGATCGTCCTCAAGCAGGGCCGACGCTCCATGCAGCTCGCGTGGACGCACCTGCTGCCGAGCACCTTCAACGGCGCCGCGCGCATGAACGTCGCCAACGCCCTCGCCGCGGCCGGCGCCGCGTTCGCCGCGGGCGCCCCGCTGCACGACATCCGCCAGGGGCTGCGCACGTTCACGACGAGCTACTACCTCTCCCCCGGCCGCCTCAACCGCATCGAGGTCGACCACGCCGAGGTGTTCGTCGACTACTGCCACAACCCGGCCGGCCTGCAGCTGCTCGGCGAGTTCGTCGACCGCTACGTCGCCGGCAAGAACAAGTCGACGCGCGTGCAGCGCATCGTCGTCGGCGCCGCCGGGGATCGACGGGACCAGGACATCCGCGAGATGGGCGAACTGGCCGCGAAGTGGTTCGACCACGTCATCATCCGCGAGGACGACAACCTGCGGCGCCGCGCCCCCGGCGAGACCGCAGCCCTCGTTGCCGAAGGTGCCCAGCAGGCGATCGACTCGGGTGAGGCACGCGCCGCGAGCGTCGAGACCGTGCTCGACGAGCTCGAGGCGACGCAGGTGGCCATCGACTCAGCGCGCGCTGGCGACCTCGTCGTCATCTGCGCCGACAAGCACGCTCGCGTCATGGCCGCGCTCGAGGACCTGACGCACCTCGCGACGCCCGGCGCCCACGCCGACGAGGCCGCCCACCCCGGTGACCCCGACTTCAGCCGCGACGCCGTGTTCGAGTCGCCCGAGGACGACGTGATCGACGAACTCCTGCCCAACAGCTGACGCCGGCACACGACGAACCCCGGCCGCGATCCTGTGTGATCGCAGCCGGGGTTCGTCGTGTGGCGGGCGCTTGTCCGTGCTCCGGTCGCCCTAGGCAAGCGTGTCGTCAGGGCGACTCGAGCAGTGCCTTGAGGCTCGTCGCCATGTCGCCGAAGACACTCGGTGACGTGTCGTGCGACGCCGCTCGTTCGAGCGCGTCGATGGCGATACGGACGTCGTCGCGCGCCTCGTCGGGCACCGAATCGACGGGGGCGTCGCCGCTGCCGCGGGCGGCCCGCACCTTGCGGCGGATCTCGCGTGGGCCGTCCGTCGTCGCGCCGTGCTCGAGCAGCCACGCGTGCAGTTCGGCCTGGTGGCTGTGCGTCATGACGGCGACGACGTCACCGTCGTGGGCAACGTCGAGCAAGCCACGCAGACCGTCGAGTTCGGTCTCGTGGCTCGCCTCCGCGTGCGCGCCCACATGCGACAGTCCATCGCGCAGGTGCTTCTCGAGGTCCTCCATCGTGCGACCGCGCAGGTAGTGCTCCTTGTGCACGACGTGGACGACGTCGGCGCCGCGCCCGGCGAGTTCGCCGAGGGCGACGAGGATCTCGTCGCTGCGATCGCCTCCGGTGCCGAGGCCGAGCAGCAGCCGCGAGCCGGGCGCGACGAGGCCGCGGCCGACGTCGAGCAGGGCCTCGAGGCCACCTTCGTTGTGCGCCATGTCGATGATCACGCTCGCTTGCTGATATGCCCCGAGCGGGAGGCTGTAGACGTTCATGCGCCCCGGGTTGAGCGTCGCGTCGGGCGCGAAGGTCTTGAGGCCCTGGACGACGGCGCTGCGCGGCAGGCCAAGCGCGAGCGCCCCCGCTGCTCCTGCGAGCGCGTTGGCGACGTTGTGGCGCGACAGCCCGGCGAGCGTCATCGGTACGTCGTCGAGGCTGACGAGCATGTCGATGCCGCCGTCCTCGATGCACGCGATGAAGCCATCGATGACGGTGAACGCCTTGCCGCGCGCCGCGCGCACCTCGCGGATGCAGGGGGCGTTGGGGTCGAGAGTGAACGCGACGAGCTGGGCGGGGGTGCCGACGCGCATCGCCCACACGCGCGGGTCGTCGCCGTTGAGCACGCACCAGCCCGAGGGTCGCGTCACCTTCGTGATGATCGCCTTGACCTCGGCGAGCTGGTCGACAGTGTTGATGCCGCCGCTGCCGAGGTGGTCGGACGTGACGTTCGTGACGACGCTGACGTCGTTGTACGGCACGCCCATGCCGCGGTTGAGCAACCCGCCGCGCGCGGTCTCGAGCACCGCGACCTCGAGCCCCGGCGTCGCGAGGACGGCCTGCGCGCCGGCCGGGCCGGAGTAGTCGCCGTGCTCGATGTGCTCACCCATGACGAGGACGCCGTCCGTCGAGCTCCACGCCGTCGTGCGCCCGGCCGTCATCGCGATGTGCGCGACGAGGCGCGTCGTCGTCGTCTTGCCGTTCGTGCCGGTGATCGAGATGACGGGGACGCGCGGCCGCGGCAGCGTCTCGCGCGGTCCCTGCTCGGCGTCCCGCACGTCGGCGGCGGCGCGCACACAGGCGCCGTTCGCGCGCTCGGTGTCGAGCAGATCGTCGAGGGCACGCGCGATGGCGCGTCCCAGTGCACGGCCACGTTCGCGCCGATTCCACGGGAAGGCGACGACGTACTCGCCCGGCTCCTCCCCGTGGCGCACGCGCACGCCAAGACGGCCCGTGCCGCTCAGTTGAGCGATCTGACGCGTCACGACCTCCGCGAGGCGCATGACGCACCGCTCGCGCACGGGCCCGCCCGGTTCGCCGATCTTCGGGCGGCGGGAATCGAGGGCCCGAAACGCAGCGGAGACTGTCTCCTCGGGGGCCGCGCACCACGCCCCCAGGTCGAGGGTCGTCTTGATCGCCTGACGGGTGAAGTAGAGGTTGGGGCCATCGAGAACACGGTTACCGAGCAACTCGACTCGCGCGTGCGCCGGTTCAGGAGTCATGGGCGAAAGCGTAGGCGTCCGGCGAGCGGGGCGCACCCACGGGACACGGGTTGGACGAGGCCTGCCCCGGTGCTACTGCCCCATCGCGTGCACGCCGCCGTCGACGTGGACGATCTCGCCGGTGGTCGCCGGGAACCAGTCGGACAGTAGCGCCGCGCAGGCGCGCGCGGCGGGCACCGGGTCGCCGACGTTCCACCCGAGCGGCGCGCGCTCGTCCCAGGTCTGCTCGAACTGCTCGAAGCCCGGGATGGACTTCGCGGCGGTTGTACGAATCGGGCCGGCAGCGACGAGGTTGCTGCGCAGCCCCTTGGGGCCGAGGTCGCGCGCGAGGTAGCGGTTGGTCGACTCGAACGCCGCCTTGGCGACGCCCATCCAGTCGTAGACGGGCCAGGCGAACTTCGCGTCGAACGTCAGCCCGACGATCGCGCCCCCCGGCGACATGAGGGGTTCGCAGGCGGCGGCGAGGGCCTTGAGCGAGTACGCGGACGCGTGCAGCGCCGTCGAGACGTCCTCCCACGTCGCGCTCATGAAGTCGAACGCGCCCTGGGGCGCGAAGCCGATCGAGTGCAGCACGCCGTCGAGTTCGCCGACGAGGGGGCGCAGACGCTCGGCGAGCGTGTCGAGGTGCTCGCTGTTCGTCACGTCGAGTTCGACGACCTCGACGGGTTGCGGCAGGCGCCGACTGATCGTCTGGGTGATCTTCATCGTGCGACCGAAGCTCGTGAGGACGACGTGCGCGCCCTCCTCCTGCGCGATGCGCGCGACGTGGAACGCGATCGAGGAGTCCATGAGGACACCGGTGATGAGGAGCTTCTTGCCTTCGAGCAGACCCATGGCCGGCCTTTCGTGATGGTGCGGAAGTGGGGGCGTGCGTGCGCGGGTGACGGGCGGGTGGCCGCCGGTCAGTGACCCATGCCGAGGCCACCGTCGACGGGGATGACGGCGCCGTTGATGTAGGCCGAGTCGTCGGAGGCGAGGAACGCGACGGCCGCGGCGACCTCGTCGGGCTGCGCGAACCGACCCGCCGGGATCGTCGCCTTGTACGCCGCCTGACGCTCCTCGGGCAGTGCGGCCGTCATGTCGGTCTCGATGAAGCCGGGCGCGACGACGTTCGCGGTGATGCCGCGCCCGCCGAGCTCACGCGCGATGGAGCGGGCGAGGCCGACGAGCCCGGCCTTCGACGCGCTGTAGTTGGTCTGGCCCGCGGAGCCGAACAGGCCGACGACGCTGGAGACGAAGATGATGCGCCCGCCCTTGCGCCGGATCATGCCCGTCGACGCCGCACGAGCGCAGCGGAAGGCGCCGGCGAGGTTGGTGTCGACGACGTTCTCGAAGGAGGCGTCGCTCATGCGCATGAGCAGGCCGTCGTCGGCGATACCGGCGTTGGCGACGACGACCTCGATCGGCCCGCCGGCGATCTGCGCGGCCTTCGCGAACGCCGCGTCGACCGATTCGGAGTTCGTCACGTCACCCGTGACGGCCGGGATGCCCTCGACGTCCTCACCGGAGCGCGACATGATGACGACGGCGTCCCCCTGCGCCTGGAAGCGCCGCGCGATGGCGAGCCCGATGCCGCGGTTGCCCCCGGTGACGAGGACGGTGCGGCGGCGCGACGGGGCGCTGGTGGTCTCGGTCGAGGTGGTCATGCGGACCTTCCGGGATGGGGCGGTGTGTTCTTCGTCGCACGCTATCGACTACCCCTGGGTAGACCAATCCGGGGCGTTTCGGGCGAGCCGGGGGCCCTCGAATACAGTGAGGGCATGGCGGATCAGGGGCAGCGACGGCTCTCGGCCACGAGCCTGCCCGAATCGGCGCAGGACGATCAGCGCCGCCGCATTCGCGGCTATCTCATCTCGATGGGCATCAGGACGGTGTGCTTCATCGCCGCCGTCCTCACCTGGTCACCCCTTCGCCCTCTCAGCCTCGTGTTCTTCGCCCTCGCCGCGATCCTGCCGTACGTCGCCGTCGTCTTCGCGAACGCGACGGGCAAGCGTCGCATCGACACGATGGGCGCCGTCACACCACCACCGGTGCCACACAAGGAGATCCATGGATCTGCGCGCGAACCTCGCTGATTCCGCCCCCGGTGACGAACCCGGCACCGCATTTCCGGCGCTGCGCTGCAGCGCCAAGGGCTGCCGCGCCGAGGCAACTTGGGCGCTGCGTTGGAACAACCCGACGCTGCACACGCCCGAGCGGCGCAAGGTGTGGCTCGCCTGCGACGAGCACGAGCCGACACTGCGCGAGTTCCTGTCGATGCGCGGTTTCCACCGCGACACCGTGCGGCCGGCCGAGCTGCGCGCCACCGACGGCTGAGGCGGCCGCCCACGCGACGTTCAGCGCCCGTCGATAGGCTGGTGCGGTGCTGAGACTTCTCACGACCCGACGTTGGCTGACCTGGCTCCTCGTGGCCACGTTGTGGGCGACGTTGTGCGTCATTGCCGGGTTCTGGCAGTGGGGGCGCTGGGAGGACAAGAGCACGATCCAGAACCGCATCGACGCCAACTATGACGCGACCCCCACCCCGATGAGCCGCGAGCTGAGCACCTCGCGGGCGCCGGCGAAGTCGGACGAGTGGAAGCAGGTCACCGGGCGCGGCCACTACGTCGGCGAACCACTCTTGGTGCGCAACCGCCCCGGCCCCGGCGGCGATTTCGGCTACGAGACGCTCGGCGTGTTCGAGGTCGACGGGATGAAGGTCGTCGTCGACCGCGGGTGGGTCGCGAACGGCGAAACCGCGGCGCGTCCCGCGTCGATCCCGCAGGCACCGAAGGGCGAGGTGACGCTGACGGGCTGGGTCCGCCCGAGCGAGAAGTCGTTGGGCCGCGCCGAGGTGAACGGTCAGGTCTCGTCGATCTCCGTCGCGGACGTGCAACGTGCCACCGGCGCGACGCTCGCGCAGGGGTACGTCCGAATGCGTTCGGAGAAGCTGGCCGACGGCTCGACACCGCCGCGGCCCGCCGCGCTCGACCGGCCGTCGCAGGGTTCCGCGGCCGGCATCAACCTCAGCTACGCGCTGCAGTGGTGGCTCGGTGCGATCGCCGGGTATGCCTTCGTCCTGCTGCGTGCACGCCGTGAGTACCTGGACTCGCTGGATTTGGCGGACGAGGCACGGGTGGCGCATGACACCGAGGCAGGCGGTGACAGCGCCTCAGCGACAGGTTTGACAGAGACCGGATCCACGACACCCGTGCGCCCGACGAAGCCCGCGAAGAAACCCCGCCCGCGCAAGCAGCGCATCTGGGACGAGGAGGACGCCTGAGCGCGTCCCCCTCACGACGGGCGGGCGGCGTGTTCCGCACACGCGCCGGACGTGCCACGATGGTGACATGGATTGTGGACTGAACGGCCGTAGCTACATCGTCACGGGTGCCTCGTCGGGCCTGGGCTTCGCCAGCGCGCAGGCGCTGGCCGCTGACGGTGCCGACCTCGTCATCGCCTCCCGCGATCAGGAGCGCATCGACGACGCCGCCGCGCGGCTCGACTCGCCCGCGGGGGTGCGCGCCGTCGTCGCCGACCTCGCGGACGAGTCTGCTGCGCAGCGACTCGTCGCCACGGCGCAGGAAGCCTACGGACGCCTCGACGGCGCCGTCATCTCCGTCGGCGGCCCGCCCGCCGGCCGCGTCGAGGACACGAGCGAACAGCAGTGGCGTGACGCGTTCGAGAGCGTCTTCCTCGGAGGGCTGCGCATGGCCCGCGCCGTGCTCGACACGCCCTTCGACCCCGCCTCAGGCATGGCGGTGACGCTCGTGCTGTCGTCGTCAGTGAAGTCGCCCATCCCGGGCCTCGCCATCTCCAACGGGCTGCGTCCCGGCCTTGCGATGGCGGCCAAGACCCTCGCCGACGAGTACGGCCCGCGCGGCGGGCGCGTCAACGTCCTTTTGCCGGGGCGCATCGACACCGACCGCGTCAAGAGCCTCGACGCCGGTACGGGAGATGCGGAGGCGTCGAAGGCGAAGGCCGAGGCGGTCATCCCACTGGGGCGTTACGGCACGCCGGAGGAGTTCGGCCGCGTCGCCGCGTTCGTCACGAGCCCGGCCGCGTCCTACCTCACGGGCATTGCGATCCCCGTCGACGGCGGGGCGCTGCGCACGCTCTGAAGCGCGCTCAGTCCTCCTTGAACTGGGTCGCGTGCAGCTGGGCGTAGAGCCCACCGGCGGCGAGCAGCTCCCGGTGCGTGCCGGTCTGCACGACGCGGCCGGCCTCGAGGACCACGATGACGTCCGCGTCGCGCACGGTCGAGAGGCGGTGGGCGATGACGAACGACGTCCGCCCGACGAGCGCGTTCGCGAGTGCCGCCTGCACCGCGGCTTCTGACTCGCTGTCGAGGTGCGCGGTCGCCTCGTCGAGGATGACGACGTCGGGCGCCTTGAGCAGCAGCCGTGCGATGGCGAGGCGCTGCTTCTCCCCGCCGGAGAGGCGGTGTCCGCGATCGCCGACGACGGTGTCGAGCCCGAGCGGCAGCCGCTCGACGAGGCTCCACACGTGGGCGGCACGGAGGGCGCTTTCCAGGTCGTCGTCGGTGGCGTCGGGGCGGGCGTAGAGCAGGTTGGCGCGCACGGTGTCGTGGAACATGTGCGCCTCCTGCGTCACGACGCCGATGCGGTCGCGGACGGAGGCGAGGCTCGCCTCGCGCAGGTCGAGCCCGCCGACGCGCACGGCACCGGACGTGGGGTCGAACAGACGCGGCACGAGGTTCGTCAGCGTCGTCTTGCCTGCGCCACTGGGCCCGACGAGCGCGACGAGCGCCCCGGCGGGCACGTCGAGGTCGATGCCGCTCAGCACGTCCTCTCCCCCGCGTCTGTCCCCCGTCACGTTCGCCTCGAGGGATTCGAGCGAGACGACGTCGGCGTCCGGGTAGGCGAAGGTGACGTCGTCGAACCTCACGCCCAGTGGCCCGTCAGGAAGCGCCCGGGCGGAGGGTGATTCGCGCACGAGCGGTTCGAGATCGAGCACCTCGAAGACGCGCTCGAACGAGACCATCGCGGCCATGACGTCGACGCGGACGTTCGACAGCGCCGTCAGTGGTGCGTAGAGGCGCCCGAGCAGCGCTGCGAGCGCGAGCAGGGTGCCGACCGTCATCGCGCCGTCGACCGCGAGCACCCCGCCGAGGCCGTAGACGAGCGCGGTCGCGAGGGAGGCCATGAGGGTGAGCGCGACGAGGAACATGCTCCGCTGCGCGGCGATCGAGACACCGATGTCGCGCACGCGTGCGGCGCGGGCGTCGTACTGCGCCGATTCCTCCTCCGGGCGCCCGAAGAGCTTGACGAGCAGCGCACCCGCGACGTTGAACCGCTCCGTCATCCGCGCGCCGAGTTCGGCGTTCAACGTCATCTGCTCGCGCGTCAGACCCGCCAGACGGCGGCCGAGGAAGCGCGTCGGCAGCAGGAACAACGGCACGAGGACGAGGGCAGCCAGCGTCAGCTGCCATGACAAGGACGTCATCGCGACGAGCAGCACGACGAGGCTCACGGCATTGCTGACGACCGTCGACAACGTCGTCGTGAACGCCTGCTGCGCACCGACGACGTCAGAGTTGATGCGCGTGACGAGGGCACCCGTCTGCGCCCGCGTGAAGAACGCGATGGGTTGGGCGAGCACGTGGCGGAACACGTCGGCGCGCAGGTCGAAGATGAGACCCTCGCCGAGGCGCGCCGACAGCCAGCGCTGCGTGATCGTGACGCCCGCGCTGAGCACGGCGACGAGCGCGACGGCGAGTGAGAGCCACACGACGACGTCGCGATGTCGCGGCACGACACCGTCGTCGATGATGTGCTTGAGCAGCAGCGGTGACGCGACGACCATGACGGCGTCGAGCACGATGAGGACGAGGAACGCCGCGATCGTGCGGCGGTAGCCGCGGGCGTAGCCCGCCACGCGGCGCACCGTGCCGGGGGCGAGACGCTGATCCTTGACGCTCGAGTCGCGTGACATCGAGCGCATCATCTGCCAGCCGGCGCCCATGGACATGTGAGCTCCTCAGGTCAGCGAGATGAGGTCGGCGTAGTCGGGGCCCCACAGATCCTCGACGCCATCGGGCAGCAGCAGGATGCGTTCGGGTTCGAGAGCCTCGACGGCGCCGTCGTCGTGGCTGACGAGGACGACCGCGCCCTCGTAGCCGCGCAGCGCGCCCAGGATCTCCTCGCGGCTGGCCGGGTCGAGGTTGTTCGTCGGTTCGTCGAGCAGCAGGACGTTGGCCGCGGACACGACGAGCAGCGCGAGCGACAGACGCGTCTTCTCACCACCGGAGAGCACGCCGGCTGGCTTCTCGACGTCGTCGCCGGAGAACAGGAACGAGCCGAGCACCTTGCGCACCTCGGTCTCGCCGAGGTCGGGCGCGGCGGACTTCATGTTGTCGAGGACGCTGCGCTCGACGTCGAGGTTCTCGTGCTCCTGCGCGTAGTAGCCGATCTTCAGCCCGTGGCCGGCGATGATCCGGCCTGTGTCGGGTGCGTCGACGCCGGCGAGCATCCGAAGCAGCGTCGTCTTGCCCGCACCGTTGAGACCGAGGACGACGACCTTCGAGCCGCGGTCGATGGCGAGGTCGACGTCGGTGAAGATCTCGAGCGATCCGTACGAGCGCGAGAGCCCCTCGGCCATGAGCGGCGTCTTGCCGCACGGCGACGGCTTCGGGAAGCGCAGCTTCGCGACCTTGTCCTGCTGACGCTCGCCCTCGAGGCTGCCGAGCAGGCGCTCGGCGCGCTTGGCCATGTTCTGCGCCGCGGTCGCCTTCGACGCCTTCGCGCGCATCTTGTCGGCCTGCGCCATGAGCGCTCCGGCCTTCTTCTCCGCGTTCTGACGCTCGCGCTTGCGACGCTTCTCGTCCTGCTCACGCGCCTGCAGGTAGGCCTTCCAGCCGACGTTGTACTGGTCGAGCTCGGCGCGGTTGGCGTCGAGGTGGAAGACCTTGGTGACCACGGCGTCGAGCAGTTCGACGTCGTGGCTGATGACGATGAGCCCGCCCTTGTACGCCTTGAGGTAGTCGCGCAGCCAGTGGATCGAGTCGGCGTCGAGGTGGTTGGTCGGTTCGTCGAGCAGCAGCGTCTGCGCGCCGGAGAACAGGATGCGCGCGAGTTCGATGCGGCGTCGCTGACCACCCGAGAGCGTGCGCAGCGGCTGGGTGAGGATGCGCTCGTCGAGGGCGAGGCTGCTCGCGATCGACGAGGCCTCCGACTCCGAGGCGTACCCGCCGGCGGCGGTGAACTCGGCGTCGAGGCGCGTGTAGCGCTTCATCGCCTTCTCGCGCACGGCGTCGTCCTCGGAGGCCATGTTCGTCTCGGCGGTGCGCAGGTCGCGCGCGATGGCGTCAAGGCCGCGCGCGGACAGGATGCGGTCGCGGGCGAGGACGTCGAGGTCGCCGGTGCGTGGATCCTGCGGCAGGTAACCGACCTCGCCGGAGGTGACGACGCGGCCCGCTGCAGGGATGCCGTCTCCGGCGAGCACCTTCGTCAGCGTCGTCTTGCCGGCACCGTTGCGCCCGACGAGGCCGACGCGGTCGCCCGGGGCGACACGGAACGTCGCGTTCTCGAGCAGGATGCGCGAGCCGGCGCGCAGTTCGATGCCTTCGGCGGTGATCACGGGTGAAATCGCTCCTTCAGGGGCGGCAGGTGCGTCGAGGTGGGCCGACGGCGGTGTGGGGCGGCGTCGGGACGCGCAGCGGCGAGGGCGCTGCGGCGGGGAGCCAACCCACGTATTCTACGAGAGATGGTGGGAGGCGGACGCAGCGTCCGCCTCGACAGACGGAGGCTCTCTTGACGTTCAACGACAACGCGCAGCTCGACACCTCGCAGGTGACCTCGGGCGGCTCAGGTGGCTTCGGTGGCGGTGGCATGGGCGGGGGCCCGGTCGTCGGCGGCATCGGAGGTCTCATCCTCATGCTCATCTTCGCCCTTTTCGGCGGAAACCTCACCGGCGGGTCGGACAGTTCGGGCGGCGGCAGCACCGGCGCATCGGGCAGTTCGTACGGCTCAGGCCTCAACGGCTACGCCCAGGACACGCAGGACGTGTCGGGTTCGAATGACTCCGTCGCGCAGGCGATCGAGCAGTGCAAGACGGGTGCGGACGCCAACCGTGACGACACCTGCCGCATCGTCGGCACCGTCAACGCGGTGCAGGACTACTGGGGCACCGCGCTGCCGCAGTTCACGAACGGCCGGACGCAGTACGAGAACGTCCCGACCGTGATCTTCAGCGGGCAGACGTCCTCGGGCTGCGGTACGGCGAGCTCGCAGATGGGCCCGTTCTACTGCCCGAGCGACCGCAAGGTCTACATCGACGCCGCCTTCTTCCAAGAACTGACGAACAAGTACGGTGCCGATGGCGGCGCCCTGGCGAAGGAGTACGTCGTGGCCCACGAGTACGGCCACCACGTGCAGGACCTGCTCGGTGCGCTCGGTCGCGCACAGCAGGATCCGAAGGGTGCCGAATCGGGTTCGGTGCGTACCGAACTGCAGGCCGACTGCTACGCCGGCATCTGGGTCGCCCACGCGACGGAGTCGAAGGACAGGAACGGCAACACGCTGCTCAAGCCGGTCACCGACCACGACATCAAGTCAGCGCTGTCGGCGGCGTCGGCCGTCGGTGACGACCGCATCCAGCAGAAGGCCCAGGGTCGCGTCACGCCGGAAAGCTGGACGCACGGTTCGTCGGAGGCTCGGCAGAAGTGGTTCATGACCGGCTACGAGACGGGCGACCTCAACTCGTGTGACACCTTCAACGTCGACAGCGTCGAGTGAGGTCGTGAAAACGCTCGGACGGGTCGGAAAATTGACGAAAAGTGATTGCACGCTCAATTTGTTCCGACCGTGAGCCGACGGTAATCTTGCAGGGTCGCACCGACGTCGGTGCGGCCCTGCTTCGTCGCTGAGTCCCGTCACGAAGGCCAGGTATCACCGCATTGCGCGGAGCGACGGGAGCGGTGCACCCAGCATCCGAGCCACCCTGGTGGCTCTTGGGGTGAAGCCGGCTCAGGCCGGCCGAGAATCTAGGATCTCGAACCCGACAGGTCATGCCTCGTAAGCGCTCCTGGAGAGATCCGACATGAAGAACATGTCCCGCCGCTCGTTCCTGGGCAACACGTCCAAGGTCGCCGTCGGCACCGCCCTCGCCACCTCCGCGCTGGGCGCGGTCTCGGTCGGCGCCGCCTCGTCCGCCAGCGCTTCCGTCACCTCGGCGAGCGCTCGCCGCGTCGTCTCCAGCGCCTCGTCCCGACGCGGCGCCCCCTACGTCTACGGTGCGGCCGGCCCGTGGCGCTTCGACTGCTCGGGTCTGACGAGCTGGAGCTACCGCCAGGTCGGTCGCTCGATCCCCCGCACCGCCAACCAGCAGTACCGTGCCTCGTACCGCGTCTCGCGCGCTTCGGCTCGCCCGGGTGACCTTGCGTTCCTCACCTCCGGTGGCTACGCCTACCACGCGGCCGTCTACGCCGGCAACGGCATGGTCTGGCACGCACCGCGACCCGGCTCTCGTGTGCAGCTCGCGCGCGCCGGTTCCTCCTACCGCTTCGGCCGCGTCTGATCCGTTCGACCCTGACGCACGCCGCACAGCGCGACGAAGCCCGCCGCCTCCATCGAGGTGGCGGGCTTCGTCGTACGGTAGCGGTGGCTCAGACGTTGAATCCGAGGGCGCGAAGCTGCTCGCGGCCGTCGTCGGTGATCTTGTCCGGGCCCCACGGCGGCATCCAGACCCAGTTGAGGGAGTGGCCGGCGACGACGTCCATGAGCGCCGTCGCGACCTGCTCCTCGATGACGTCGGTCAGCGGGCACGCCGCGGACGTCAGGGTCATGTCGATGACGGCGTGCTTGGAGTCGTCGACGGTGATGCCGTAGACGAGGCCGAGGTCAACGACGTTGATGCCGAGCTCGGGGTCAACGACGTCGCGCAGGGCCTCTTTGACGTCCTCGACGTCCGACTCGACGGGCGGGGTGGTTGTCTCGCTCATGCCGTGATCTCCTTGTCGCTGCTGGCGGTGGTGTCGCTGTTCGTGCTGTTCGCGGCGCTCCCGGCGAGGTCGAGGCCGAGCTTGCCGAGCGAATCCTGCAGGGCCGACCACGACAGCAGCGCGCACTTGACGCGCGCCGGGTACTGCGAGACCCCGGCGAGCGCGATCGCGTCACCGATGACCTCTTCGTCGCCGGCGTCCTTGCCCTTGCTCGTCAGCATGCTGCGCGTCGCGCCGAAGACCTCCTGCGCCTCGCGCAGCGTGTGCCCGACGAGGTTGTCGGCGAGCATCGACGCGGACGCGACCGAGATCGAGCAACCGATCGAGTCGTAGCTGACGTCCCTGATGACGGCGTCGTCGCCCTCGCCCTCGACGTCGACGCGCAGAGTGATCTCGTCGCCGCACGAGGTGTTGACGTGGTGGCTCTCTGCCCCGAACGGCTCGCGCAGCCCCGCGTGCTGCGGGTGCTTGGAGTGATCGAGGATGAGTTCCTGGTACAGATCCATCTCAGACCTCCAGTCCGAAGATGCTCGGCACGCGATCGAGCGCCGCGAAGAACGCGTCGATGTCCTCGCGGGTCGAGTACACGTTGAAGCTGATGCGGCTGCTCGCGACGGCCTTGAGACGCCGGTGCAGCGGCCACGCGCAGTGGTGGCCGGTGCGGATGGCGACCCCGGCGTCGTCGACGATCTGGCCGACATCGTGCGGGTGCACCTCGTCGACGGTGAACGCGACGGCGCCCGTGCGGGAAGCGGCATCGAGCGGGCCGAGGACGGTGGTCCACGGCCGGGCCGCGAAGCCCTCGAGCGCGTAGGTGATGAGATCCTGCTCGTGCGCGAAGACGTTTGCCATCCCGAGCGCGTCGAGGTAGTCGCACGCTGCGGCGAGACCGATGGCCTGTGCCGCATTCGGCGTGCCCGCCTCGAAGCGCTGCGGCGCGGGCGCGTATGTCGAGCCTTCGAGCCGGACGATCTCGATCATGGAACCGCCGGTGAGGAACGGCGGCATGGCGTTGAGCGTCGTGTTCTTCGCCCACAGCACGCCGATGCCGGTGGGGCCGAGCATCTTGTGGCCGGAGAAGGCGAGGAAGTCGACGTCGAGCTCGCGCACGTCGACCGGCATGTGCGGCACCGACTGGCACGCGTCGAGCACGACCCACGCACCGACCTCACGGGCGATCGCGCTGATCTCGTCGACGGGGTTGATCGTGCCGAGCACGTTCGACACGTGCGAGAACGCGACGATCTTCGTCTTCTCGCCGACGGTCGCCCGCATCGAGTCGAGGTCGATGCGGCCGTCGTCGGTGATCTCGCACCAGCGCAGCGTGGCGCCCGTGCGGCGCGCGAGCTCCTGCCACGGCACGAGGTTGGCGTGATGCTCCATCGGCGTGATGACGATCTCGTCACCCGGGCCGATGCGCAGCCGCTCGGCCAGCTCCGGGTCGACGCCGTCGAGCGCGCCGTCGAAACCTGCGTTGCTGAAGGCGTACGCGACGAGGTTGAGCGCCTCCGTCGCGTTCTTCGTGAACACGATCTCGTCGGCCTCACCACCGATGGAGCCGGAGATCGTGGCACGAGCCGCCTCGTAGGCATCCGTCGCCGCCTCCGACAACTGGTGCGCACCGCGGTGCACCGCGGCGTTCACCGTCCGGTAGAAATCACCCTCGGCCGTGATGACGGCTTCGGGGCTCTGCGACGTCGCGCCGGAGTCGAGGTAGACCAGCGGCTTGCCGTCGCGGACGCGACGCGCGAGCACGGGAAAATCCTCTCGCACGCGCGCCGCGTCGAACGAAACGTCAGTCATGATCAGGCCTTGACCTCGCTGCCGACCGCCGCGTTGACGTACCGGTCGTAGCCCTCGGCCTCGAGACGGTCGGCCAGCTCGGGGCCACCCTCCTCGGCGACGCGGCCGTTCACGAACACGTGCACGTGGTCGGGCTTGATGTAGCGCAGGATGCGGGTGTAGTGCGTGATGAGCAGGACGCCGCAGTTCGTCTCCGCCTTGGCGCGGTTCACGCCTTCGGAGACGATGCGCAGCGCGTCGACGTCGAGACCGGAGTCGGTCTCGTCGAGGATCGCCATCTTCGGCTTGAGCAGCTCCATCTGGAGGATCTCGTGGCGCTTCTTCTCGCCACCGGAGAAGCCCTCGTTGACGTTGCGGTCGGCGAACGCCGGATCCATCTTGAGGTTGCCCATGGCGTCCTTGACATCCTTGACCCACGTGCGCAGCTTCGGCGCCTCGCCGTCGACGGCCGTCTTCGCGGTGCGCAGGAAGTTGGAGACGGTGACGCCGGGAACCTCGACGGGGTACTGCATCGCGAGGAAGACGCCGGCGCGGGCGCGCTCGTCGACGTCCATCGCGAGAACGTCCTCGCCGTCGAGCGTCACGGTGCCGGAGGTGATCGTGTACTTCGGGTGACCCGCGATCGAGTACGCGAGGGTCGACTTGCCGGAGCCGTTCGGGCCCATGATGGCGTGCGTCTCCCCCGAGTTGATCGTCAGGTTGACGCCCTTGAGGATCTCCTTCGTCCCGTTCTCCGTCTCGACGGTGACGTGGAGGTCGCGAATCTCAAGCGTAGACATGGTGTTTCGTCCTTCGTTCGAAAAGTTGGTGGGTGCGCCGGCGCCAGGCTCAGGCGGGGATGCCGACGAACACGGCCGAGCCGTCGATCTTCGTCGGGTAGACGTTGACGGGCTGCATCGCGGGAAGGCTCATCGGCTTGCCCGTCTCATAGTTGAACTTCGAGCCGTGCAACCAGCACTCGATGCCGTCGTCGTCGACCTCACCCTCGGACAGGGACACGGCAGCATGAGTGCACGTGTCGTCGAGCGCGTGGATGACGCCGTTCGAGTCCTTCGCGAGGCAGATGATGAGGTCGTCGACGTCGACCTTGATCGCGCCGGGCTGCGGGATCTCCTCGACGCTCGCAAGGTTGACCCACTCGACGTTCTCACTCATGCCTGCTCCTCGACGATCTCCTGCGTCGCCGCGAGCTCGGCCTCGATGGCCTCCATGAGCGGGTCGACGACCTCGGGGACACCGATCTTGTTGATGATGTCCGCGAAGAAGCCACGCACGACGAGACGACGCGCCTCGGCCTCGGGGATGCCGCGTGCTTGCAGGTAGAACAGCTGCTCGTCGTCGAAACGGCCCGTCGAGCTCGCGTGGCCGGCGCCCTCGATCTCGCCGGTCTCGATCTCGAGGTTCGGCACGGAGTCGGCGCGGGCGCCGTCCGTCAGGACGAGGTTGCGGTTGAGCTCGTACGTCTCGATTCCCTCGGCCTCGGCGCGGATCAGCACGTCACCGACCCAGACGGTACGGGCCGTCTCGCCCTGCAGTGCGCCCTTGTACGTGACGAGAGAGGTGCAGCGCGGCGCGTTGTGGTCGACGAACGAGCGGTGCTCGAGGTGCTGACCGGCGTCTGAGAAGTAGACGCCGAGCAGCGTCGCCTCGCCGCCGGGGCCCGCGTAGCGGACGTTTGCGTTAATGCGGACGATGGCGCCACCGAGCGTCACCGCGATGTGGCGGTAGGACGCGTCACGACCGACGAGGGCCGTGTGATCGGCGAGGTGCAGCGCGTCGTCGTCCCAGCGTTGGACGGAGACGAGCGTGAGGTCGGCGCCGTCCTCGGTGATGATCTCGACGTTGGCCGTCACCTGCGCGGAGCCGGTGTGATCGAGGATGACGAGAGCCTTCGAGTGGTGTTTGGCCTCGATGACGACGTGGCCGTTGGCGCGCTTGTCGGCGCCCTCACCGTGGATCGTCAGGCGCACCGGCTGCGTCAGCTCCGCCTCGGCGGGGATGAGGAGGTGGCTCGCGTCCTGCGTGAGCGCGTGCGCGAGCACCGACGCGCGGTCGCCCGGCGTCAGGACGGTGCCGCGCGGGGCCTCGCCGATCGCGAGGGTGCCGGTCTCGAAACCCTCACCCTCGATCGTGACGGTGAGCGCGTCGTCGTCCGTGGCCTTCTCGGCCAGCAGCGGCGAGAGGCGGTCGACGGGGGTGAAGCGCCATTCCTCCTCGCGCCCGCTCGGCACGCCGAAGTCGGCGACGTCGAACGACTTCTTGCGCTCGGCGCGCGACTGGTCCGGCACGAATCCGCCGTCGGTGTGCTGGCCTGCGAGGGTGGCCTGGGAGGTCTTGCCCAGTTCAGAGATCTCGGCGGTCATCAGCCGACGGCTCCTTCCATCTGGAGTTCGATGAGGCGGTTGAGTTCGAGCGCGTATTCCATCGGCAGCTCGCGGGCGATCGGCTCGACGAAGCCGCGGACGATCATCGCCATCGCTTCTTCCTCGGACAGGCCGCGGCTGCGCAGGTAGAACAGCTGGTCCTCGGACACCTTCGAGACGGTCGCCTCGTGGCCCATCTGCACGTCGTCCTCACGGACGTCGACGTAGGGGTAGGTGTCGGAGCGGGAGATCTGGTCGACGAGCAGCGCGTCGCAGACGACGGAGCTCTTCGAGTGTTCGGCGCCCTCGAGCACCTGCACGAGACCGCGGTACGACGTACGGCCACCGCCACGCGCGACGGACTTCGACACGATCGTCGAGCTCGTGTTCGGGGCGGCGTGCACCATCTTGGCGCCGGCGTCCTGGTGCTGGCCCTCGCCGGCGAACGCGATCGACAGCGTCTCGCCGCGCGCGTGCTCGCCCATGAGGAAGACAGCCGGGTACTTCATCGTCACCTTGGAACCGATGTTGCCGTCGATCCACTCCATCGTCGCGCCCTCCTCGCAGGTGGCGCGCTTCGTCACGAGGTTGTAGACGTTGTTCGACCAGTTCTGGATCGTCGTGTAGCGCACGCGTGCGTTCTTCTTCACGACGATCTCGACGACGGCCGAGTGCAGCGAGTCGGTCTTGTAGATCGGCGCGGTGCAGCCCTCGACGTAGTGAACGTACGAGCCCTCGTCGGCGATGATGAGCGTGCGCTCGAACTGGCCCATGTTCTCCGTGTTGATGCGGAAGTAGGCCTGCAGCGGGATGTCGACGTGGACACCCTTCGGCACGTAGATGAACGAGCCACCCGACCACACGGCCGTGTTGAGCGCGGCGAACTTGTTGTCACCGGCGGGGATGACGGTGCCGAAGTACTCGCGGAAGAGTTCCTCGTGCTCACGCAGGCCCGTGTCGGTGTCGACGAAGATGACGCCCTTTTCCTCCAGGTCCTCACGGATCTGGTGGTAGACGACCTCCGACTCGTACTGCGCGGCGACGCCCGCGATGAGGCGCTGCTTCTCAGCCTCCGGGATGCCGAGCTTGTCGTACGTGTTCTTGATGTCCTCGGGAAGCTCGTCCCACGTCGTGGCCTGCTTCTCCGTCGACTTCACGAAGTACTTGATGTTCTGGAAGTCGATGCCCGTGAGGTCGCTGCCCCAGTTCGGCATCGGCTTCTTCTCGAAGAGGCCGAGCGACTTCATGCGCAGCTTCTTCATCCACTCCGGCTCGTTCTTGCGGTCCGAGATGTCCGCGACGATGTCGGGGTTGAGGCCGCGCTTCGCGGATGCGCCGGCGGTGTCGGTGTCCGCCCATCCGTACTCGTAGCGGCCGAGGTCGGCAAGACCCGGGTTGAGCTCTTCGATGGTGCTCATCGCTGCTCCTTCTTGTGGTGGGCGTCGGTCTGGTCGGGGGTGTCGAGGTGGCGGGTTTCGCCGGGCGCGGCGCGCGGTCCTGGCGGGCCGGCGTCCTGCGCTCGTGGCACGGCAGGAGTCGGGATGAACGTCGTGCAGACGTGGTCACCGTGCGCGAGGGAGGCGAGGCGCTGCACGTGCACGCCCAGGACCTCGGAGAACGCGGCACGCTCGGCCTCGCAGAACTCGGGGTGGCTCGCCGCGACGTGCTGCACCGGGCAGTGCCCCTGGCACAGCTGTACGCCGGCGAGCGGGGTTCCCTCCGCGACGGGACGCGTCGAGGCGGCAAAGCCCTGACGGGACAGGGCGCGTGCGAGGGCGTCGGCGCGGGCGTCGGGGTCGTCACCGGCGGCCTCGACGGCGGGACGGACGCTGTGGGCCAACTCGCGGGCGCGTTCCTGCGCGACGGCGACGAGTGCCTGCTCGCCCCCGAGCTCGATGAGGTGCGCGATGACCTGCGAGGCGAGAGCGTCGTAGCCGTCGGGCATCGCGCCGTGGCCGGCTTCGGTGAGGACGTAGGCGCGCGCAGGGCGACCGCGCCGGCGCGCACCTGTCGTCGGGGCCTCGCGTTCGGCGATGAGGCCGTCAGCGAGCAGAGCGTCGAGGTGACGGCGCATGGCCGCGGGCGTGAGGTTCATCCGCTGCCCCAGCTCGGCCGCCGTCACGGGGCCGTGCTCGGAGACGGCCGTACGGACGCGTTCGCGGGTCGAGGTGGCCGGTGCCGTTGCGTTCGAGGCCACCTGCTGCGTGCTCACGTTCGTGGGCGTGTTCATGGTCGACCTCCTTCGCGTGAACGGCTCACACCTAAATTAACAACACCAATGTTGCGTAATTCCCTCGGAGAGTGAAACTGAGGTTCACCTCACCTCGATGCGGGAGTCGACGCGCCCGGGCCCGGCGCCGGGTCGCGCGTAGACTTCACGGGTGCCGAAACTGCCCGCAAGCCCCGACGACGGCGCCGCGACGGCTGCCGTCGACATCCGCGACGTCACGCACGCCTACTCCGGCAACCCCGCCCTGAGCGGGCTGTCGTGGAGTGCTCCCGCCGGTCGAGTGACGGCCGTCCTCGGCCGCAACGGTGCGGGCAAGACGAGCGTCATCGAGATGGCCGAGGGGCTGCGGCGCCCCGATTCGGGCAGCATCCAGGTGCTCGGGGTCGAACCGTGGAACGCCGATGCCGATCATCGCGCGCGCGTCGGTGTCATGCTGCAGGACGGCGGGCTGCCGATGGGAACCAAGCCGATGGCGCTGCTGCGTCACCTCGCGTCGTTCTACCGCGCCCCCCGCGACGTCGATGAGCTCGCCGGGCGCCTGGAGATCCCGTCGTTCAACCGCACGAGCGTGCGACGCCTGTCGGGCGGCCAGCGCCAGCGGGTCGCACTCGCGGCGGCGATGGTGGGGCAGCCCGACCTGCTGTTCCTCGACGAACCCACCGCCGGCCTCGACCCGCACGCCCGCCGCGAGGTGTGGGCGATCATCAGCGACGAACGCGACCGCGGCGCGAGCGCCGTCGTCACGACGCATTCGTTCGAGGAGGCTGAACGCCTCGCCGACCACGTCGTCATCATGAACGCGGGAACATGCGTGGCGCAGGGCCCGCTGGATGCGGTCACCCACGGGCGTGACCTCGAGGACGTCTACTTCGACCTGACGGAGGCCGCGCGATGACCCGCCCCGATTCGACCCCGACGACGTCGGCGTCCTCGACGACATCGATGGCCGAGATGCCCTCCAAGCGCTCGACGGCTGCTGACGCGTCGACCCGGGCGGCTGCGCCCAATCGGCGAATGCGCGCCCAGGCGGCGTTCGAGGGCCGCACGTTGCTCGCGAACGGCGAGCAGCTGCTCGTCTCCTTGCTGCTCCCGGCGATGGCGCTGCTCGGTCTGCACTTCGCCTCGACGCCGGATCTCGGCCCGGGGCGCCGGATCGACCTCGCGACGCCGGGCGTCCTCGCGCTCGCCGTGGTGTCGACGGCGTTCACCGGCCAGGCCATCGCGACGGGCTTCGATCGGCGCTACGGCGTGCTGCGACTGCTCGGTGTGACGCCCCTCGGCAGCCGCGGTTTGCTCGTCGCCAAGGCGGTGGCGGTCGCCGGTGTCGTCGCGGTGCAGACGCTCGTCCTCGGCGGGCTCGGGCTCGTGCTCGGCTGGCACCCGCACTGGGCGGGCGTGCCGCTCGCCGTCGTGTTCCTGCTGCTCGGGTGCTGGGTGTTCGTCGCGCTCGCTCTCGTCGTCGCGGGCCGGCTGCGCGCCGAGGGTGTCCTCGTCGTCGCAAACCTGCTGTGGGTCCTGCTCGCCGTCGGCGGTGGCCTGCTGCTCGCGACCACGCAGTACCCGTCGTGGTGGGAGCCGATCGCGCGCTTCCTGCCCACCGGCGCGCTCGGCGACGGTCTGCGCTCGGCGCTCACCGGCTCGGGAGCGCTGGCGCTCCCCCTCGTCGTGCTCGTCATCTGGGGTGCTGTGCTGACGTTCGCCGCGTCGCGGTTGTTCCGCTGGTCCGACTGAAATTTTTCCTGCTGCGTGGCAAGCGAGCCTTTGCGTAGCGCCCACGTGGCTCCGGCAGGTGGTGACGAAGGTCCCCCGCCCCAGGCGCGACCGCGCGTCCGATATGTGATGGGCGCCCACTACGCTTGGATGTCGTGACTCACTCCTCCCCGATGACGTCCGACGCGGCCGTTGGCGCCGCGCCCGTCGCGCCTCCTGAATCTCGTCCCGTCAACCCGTGGTTGAAGCGGCTGTTCTGGCTCAACCTCGTCGTCGAGATCGGCATCGTCGTGACGGGCGGGCTCGTGCGTCTCACCGGTTCGGGGCTCGGGTGCCCGACATGGCCGCAGTGCGTTCCCGGCTCATACACCCCGGTGCCGGAGCAGGAACAGTCCTGGCACAAGTACATCGAGTTCGGCAACCGGACGCTGACGGGCGTCGTCGGCATCGTCGCCATCGCGCTGTGCCTGGGCATCTTCTTCTGGGCTCGCACGCGTCGTCGCCTGCTCCTGCCCGCCGGGTGCGTCGTCCTCGGCATCGTGCTGCAGGCCGTCGTCGGTGGCATCACGGTTCACATGGATCTCAACCCGTTCATCGTGGCCTTGCACTTCATGCTGTCGATGCTGCTCGTCACGGCGTCCGCGTGGCTCGTGTGGCGTGGGCGTGAGGGCGACGGGCCGAAGCGACCGCTCGTGCCGACGCCCATCGCCGTCGTCGCGAAGGTCGCCGCCGTTCTCGCGTTCGTCGTCCTCGTGCTCGGCACGATGGTGACCGGTTCCGGTCCGCACAGCGGCGACGCCGACGAGCCCGCCCGCACCGGGTGGGACGCGCGGAGCGTCGCGTGGCTGCATGCCGACACCGTCATGCTGTTCTGCGGGCTCGTCGTCGCCGTCCTGCTCTCGCTGCTCGTCCTGCGCAGCCCTGCCACCACGCGACGCACCTGGATCGGCCTGCTCGTCATCACTCTGCTGCAGGGCGTGCTCGGCTACGTCCAGTACTTCACGGGCGTGCCGTGGGTGCCGGTGCTGTTCCACATGCTCGGCGCGTGCCTGCTCGTCACGTGGATGACCTGGGCCCTCTGCTCCCTGCGCGAACGCCCCTGAGACGCCTGCTCCGCCAACTCCCCCTCCACCACGACCCGTCAATCATCGCTGGCGGCGGCGATCGTCGGACCTGACCGGGTGCCGTGAATGTGGACGAAAATCGCAGGGGTGGCCGAGAATTGCGAATGTGGACGGAAATCGCGAACGTGGACATGAATCGCGAGTGTGTCCACCGGACGACGAAGCGGGCCTCACCAGATGGCGGGGCCCGCTTCGTCGTCGAGTCGATGCGTTTCGGTGACTCGGTGTGATCAGCGGATGACCGCGTAGTACCAGATCGGGTCGAGGGCGACGCCGATGAACAGCAGCGTCAGGTAGCTGATCGAGTAGTGGAACAGGCGCATCGGCTTGAGCACCCAGTACGGGGCGCCTTCCTTCGCGCGCTTGAGCAGCATGTGCGCCTCGAGCAGGAACACGGCGCCGGAGACGACGGCGATGACGGCGTAGATCCATCCCATGGGCGCGATCGGGATGAGCGCGAGCGACGTCAACACCGTCACCCACGAGTAGGCGACGATCTGCTTGCCGACGGTCACGTCCTCGGCGATGACGGGCAGCATGGGGACGCCGGCGTTCGCGTAGTCGTCCTTGAAACGCATCGACAGCGGCCAGTAGTGCGGCGGCGTCCAGAAGAAGACGACGAGGAACAGCACGAGCGCCGACCACGACACCGAGTTCGTGACGGCGGACCAGCCGATGAGCACCGGCATGCATCCGGCGACGCCGCCCCACACGATGTTCTGCGACGTGCGGCGCTTGAGCAGGATCGTGTAGAAGCCCACGTACAGCACGATGGCGCCGAGCGAGAGCCATGCGCTCAGCCAGTTGACGAGCAGCCCCAGCCACAGTGTCGCGGCGACGCCGAGCACGAGGCCGAAGATCAGCGCGGCCCGCGGCGTGATCGCCCCCGTGACGAGCGGCCGCCCCTCGGTGCGGTGCATGAGCTTGTCGATGTCGCGGTCGAGGTAGCAGTTGAGCACGTTCGCCGAGGACGCCGACAGCGTGCCGCCGACGAGCGTCGCGACGATCAGCCACGCCTCCGGCACGCCGCGCTCGGCGAGAAACATCACCGGGAACGTCGTGACGAGCAGCAACTCGATGATGCGCGGCTTCGTCAGCGCGATGTAGTCGCCGATCTTCGCCTTGAGCGAGCGGTCACCGACGGGGCCTGTGGCCTCGCGGTTCGGCACAGTCGTGTCCTGTTCGAGCGCTGTCACGGTGTCCTTCATCGGTGCGATCGGGGCAGGCGGACGAGGGTCCGTCTCAGGCCAGTCTACTCAGGGTGACTCGCGACCTCGACGAGGACTAGGCTCGCCTGGAGTTCGATTCCGACACGAAGGAGCCAGACCCGTGACCACGGATCAGTCCACCCCCGAGCGTTCCGACGCACTTGCCCTGCCGAAGGCTGACCAGGCCGGCTGGAGCGACATCGACGTCCGGGCCGTCGACACGGCCCGCCTGCTGGCCGCCGACGCTGTCCAGAAGGTCGGCAACGGCCACCCCGGCACCGCGATGAGCCTGGCACCCGTCGCCTACCTCATCTACCAGAACCTCATGACGTACGACCCCACCGACACCGAGTGGATCGGCCGCGACCGTTTCGTCCTGTCCTGCGGTCACTCCTCGCTCACGCAGTATGTCCAGCTCTACCTGTCCGGTTCGGGACTCGAGCTCGACGACCTGAAGGCGCTTCGCACGTGGGGTTCGAAGACCCCCGGCCACCCCGAGGTGCACCACACCAAGGGTGTCGACATCACGACGGGCCCGCTCGGATCGGGCCTCGCCTCCGCCGTCGGCATGGCGATGGCGCAGCGCCGTCAGAAGGGTCTGTACGACCCGAAGACGCCGGCCGGCGAGTCGCCGTTCGACCACCACGTCTACGTCATCGCCTCCGACGGCGACATCATGGAGGGTGTGACGGCCGAGGCCAGCTCCCTCGCCGGCCACCAGCAGCTCGGCAACCTGACCCTCGTCTATGACGAGAACTACATCTCGATCGAGGACGACACGAACGTCTCCTTCTCCGAGGACGTCGCCAAGCGATACGAGTCGTACGGCTGGGACGTGCGCGTCGTCGACTGGCGCGCCTCCGCGAAGGACGGCGGCAAGTACACCGAGGACGTCGACGCGTTGTTCGAGGCGATCGAAGAGGGCAAGAAGGTCACGGACAAGCCGTCCATCGTCATCCTGCGCACGATCATCGCCTACCCCGCGCCGACGAAGCAGAACACGGGCAAGGCCCACGGTTCCGCGCTCGGTGAGGACGAGATCAAGGCGACGAAGGAGCTGCTCGGCTTCGACCCGGAGCAGACCTTCGAGGTCGACGACGCCGTCATCGCGCACACCCGCAAGGCGATCCAGCGCGGACAGGCCGCTCACGCCGAGTGGACGAAGAAGTTCGACGCGTGGAAGTCGGCGAACCCCGAGGCGGCGAAGCTGCTCGAGCGCGTCCAGGCCAAGAAGCTGCCCGTGAACTTCGACGAGGCCCTCCCGGTCTTCGAGGCCGACGCCAAGGGCATCGCCTCGCGCGCCGCGTCCGGCAAGGTGCTCAACGCACTCGCCGACGTCGTGCCCGAGCTGTGGGGCGGTAGCGCCGACCTCGCCGGCTCGAACAACACGACGATGGACAACCAGCCGTCGTTCATCCCCGCAGAGCGTTCGACGAGCACGTGGAAGGGCAACCCGTACGGCCGTACGCTGCACTTCGGCATCCGCGAGAACGCCATGGGCATGATCCTCAACGGCATCGAGCTCGAGGGCCTGACGCGCGCCTACGGCGGCACGTTCCTCGTGTTCTCCGACTACATGCGTCCCGCGGTGCGCCTCGCCGCCATCCAGCAGATCCCGTCGACGTTCGTGTGGACGCACGACTCGATCGGTGTCGGCGAGGACGGCCCGACGCACCAGCCGATCGAGCACCTGAGCGCGCTGCGCGCCATCCCGAACCTCAACGTCGTGCGCCCCGGTGACGCGAACGAGACGGCTCAGGCGTGGAAGAAGATCCTCGAGACGACGGATGCCCCGACCGGCCTCATCCTGAGCCGTCAGGAGCTGCCGACGCTCGACCGCTCCGAGTTCGCGTCCGCCGAGGGCACCACGAAGGGCGGCTACGTTCTCGCCGACAGCGAGGGCGAGCCGAACGTCATCCTCGTCGCCACGGGGTCGGAGCTGTCGCTCGCCGTCGAGGCGCGGAAGGAACTCGAGGCCAAGGGTGTTGCCACCCGTGTGGTCTCCATGCCGTGCCGCGAGTGGTTCGACGCACAGGACGACTCCTACAAGGAAAGCGTGCTGCCGAAGAACATCAAGGCGCGCGTCGCCGTGGAAGCCGGCCACCCGATGAGCTGGTACGACATCGTCGGCACGGACGGTCGTGTCGTCGGCATCGACCACTTCGGCGCCTCGGCCGACGCCAAGACGCTGTTCACCGAGTTCGGTTTCACGCCCGAGAAGGTCGTCGAGGCCGCCGAAGCATCCATCGCAGCTGTCGAAGGAAAGTGATTCATCCATGACTCAGAACGCCAACACCCAGGCCTTGTCCGACGCGGGCGTCTCCATCTGGCTCGACGACCTCAACCGTCCGATGGTCACCGGCGACGAGCTGTCGAAGCTCGTCGAGACGAACAACGTCGTCGGTGTCACCTCGAACCCGACGATCTTCGCGACGGCCCTGTCCGACGGCTCCGCCTACAACGAGCAGGTCGCCGAGCTGGCAGCAGCCGGCCAGGGCGTCGACGAGGCCGTCTTCGCGATCACGACGAAGGACGTCATGGCCGCGTGCGACATCCTGCGCCCCGTCTACGACGCGACGAACGGTGAGGACGGGCGCGTCTCCATCGAGGTCGACCCGCGCATGGCGCGCGACACCGAGGGCACCGTCACCATGGCGAAGCAGCTGTGGGAGACGATCGGGCGCGAGAACTGCATGATCAAGATCCCGGCGACGGTCGAGGGTCTGCCCGCGATCAGCGCCGTGCTCGCCGAGGGCATCAGCGTCAACGTCACGCTGATCTTCTCCCTCGACCGCTACCGCGGCGTCATGAACGCCTTCCTCACCGGCCTCGAGCAGGCCCGTGAGAACGGCAAGGACCTGTCGAAGATCCGCTCCGTCGCCTCCTTCTTCGTCAGCCGCGTCGACACCGAGTTCGACGCGCGTCTCGACGCCGTCGGCACCGACGAGGCGAAGGCCCTCAAGTCGAAGGCCGGCATCGCCAACGCGCGCCTCGCCTACCAGGCGTTCGAGGAGGTCTTCTCGACGCCGCGCTGGCAGACTCTCGCCGACGACGGCGCGCACGTGCAGCGTCCCCTGTGGGCCTCGACGGGCGTCAAGGACCCGAGCCTGCCGGACACGCTGTACGTGACCGAGCTCGCCGCGCCGAACACGGTCAACACGATGCCGCCGAAGACGCTCGCCGCACTCGCCGACCACGGCACGGTCGAGGGCGACCGCATCACCGGCACCCACGACGAGGCGAAGGCGACGATGGACGCCCTCGAGCACGCCGGCGTCTCCTACGCCGACGTCGTCGACAAGCTTGAGACCGAGGGCCTCGACAAGTTCGAGAAGTCCTGGGAAGAGCTGCTCGGCTCCGTCCGTTCCGAACTCGAGAAGGCAGGCGAGAACAAGTGACCTCCTCCGGTGTCAGCCTCGGCACCGTGGGTGCCGGGGCGGCAGCGATCGACGCTGCCGTCCCGGCGCTCGTCGCCGAGAAGTTCGCGAGCCGACTCTTCGCGCAGGATCCCACGCTGTGGGGTTCCGACGCCGAGTCGGAGGCCGCGAAGCGACTGTCCTGGGTGGGTCTCGCCCGCTCATCCCGTCCTCTCGTCGGTGAGATCGCCGCGCTGCGCGAGAAGTTCACCTCCCAGGGCCTGACGCGCGTCGTCCTGTGCGGCATGGGCGGTTCGTCGCTCGCGCCGGAGGTCATCTGCGCGACGGCGGGTGTTCCGCTCGTCGTGCTCGACTCCTCGCAGCCCGACATGGTGCGCGCCGCCCTCGCCGAGGACCTCGAGCACACCCTCGTCGTCGTCTCGTCGAAGTCGGGCTCGACGGTCGAGACCGACAGCCAGCGTCGCGCGTACGAGCAGGCGTTCGAGGACGCGGGCATCGACCCGACCGAGCGCATCGTCATCGTCACCGACCCGGGTTCGCCGCTCGACGAGAGCTCGCGCGCCGGCGGCTTCACGGTCGTCAACGCCGACCCGAACGTCGGCGGGCGCTACTCGGCCCTCACCGCGTTCGGTCTCGTCCCCTCCGGCCTGGCCGGCGCGGACGTCGAGGCCCTGCTCGACGAGGCCGAGTCCGTCACCGACCTGCTCGCCGAGGACGACGGGGCCAACCCGGGCCTGCAGCTGGGCGCCGTGCTCGGGGGCACCTCTCCCCTGCGCGACAAGGTGATCCTCGCCGATGCCGGGACGCAGATCCCGGGCTTCGGTGACTGGATCGAGCAGCTCATCGCCGAGTCGACCGGCAAGGACGGCAAGGGCCTGCTGCCCGTCGTCGTCGGGCGTGACGAGCCCTCGAGCCTCGCGGCGGACGAGAACCTCGTCCTGCTCACGGCCGAGGACGACGAGCGCACCCCGGAGGGCGACTCCGTCACGACCGTCTCGGGTTCGCTGGGCGCGCAGATGCTGCTGTGGGAGGTCGCGACGGCCGTCGCCGGCCGCCTCATCGGCATCAACCCGTTCGACCAGCCGGACGTCGAGTCGGCGAAGGCCGCGGCGCGCGAACTGCTCGACGCGGGCATGGGCGCCGCTGATGCTCCTGCGTTCGTCGACGGCGCCGTCGAGGTTCGCACGGCGGGCCCCGACTTCCTCGCGGGCGCCGACACGCTCGATGCGGCGCTCCAGGCGCTCGTCGGGCAGCTGACGCCTACGGGTTACCTCGCCGTCATGGCTTACCTCGATCGTCTCGCCGACACCGAGCTGGCCGCGACGCGCGCGCCGCTCGAGAGTGCGCTGGAACGACCCGTCACCTTCGGGTGGGGCCCGCGCTTCCTGCACTCGACCGGCCAGTACCACAAGGGCGGCCCGGCGAACGGTGTGTACCTGCAGATCACGACCGTCGCGGGCGAGGATCTCGCCGTGCCCGGGCGCGACTTCACCTTCGGGCAGTTCTGCGATGCGCAGGCCGGTGGTGACGCCTCCGTCCTCGCCGACCACGGCCGGCCCGTCCTGCGGCTGCACCTCGCCGACCACGACGCGGGCCTGAAGCAGGTCGTCGCGGCCCTGACGAAGATGTCCGGAGGCGAGGCTCGGTGACGCCGCCCACGGAGATCTCCAAGGGCCACAACCCTCTGCGCTCTGAGGAGGACAAGCGCCTACCCCGCATCGCCGGGCCCTGCAGCGTCGTGCTCTTCGGAGTCACGGGTGACCTCGCCCGCAAGAAGCTCATGCCGGCCATCTACGACCTGTTCCACCGCGGTCTGCTGCCGCCCGGTTTCTCCCTCGTCGGCTTCGCCCGACGTGACTGGGAGGACCAGGACTTCATGCAGATCGTCAAGGAGTCGGTCAAGGAGCGTGCGCGCACGGGCTACGACGAGGAGGTCTGGACCAACCTCGCCGACGGCATCCGTTTCGTCCAGGGCACCTTCGACGACGCCTCCGCCTTCGAGAACCTGGCGACGACGCTCAAGGAACTCGAGGACAGCCGCGGCACCGAGGGCAACACGGCCTTCTACCTGTCGATCCCCCCGGGATCGTTCGCGCAGGTCTGCGAGCAGCTCGAGACGGCCGGCCTGACGAAGCCGAGCGAGGCGAAGCCGGACGCGTGGCGCCGCGTCGTCATCGAGAAGCCCTTCGGGCACGACCTCGAGAGCGCGCGCGAGCTCAACGCGATCGTCGAGAGCGTCTTCCCGCCCGACTCGATCTTCCGAATCGATCATTACCTCGGCAAGGAGACGGTGCAGAACATCTTGGCGTTCCGTTTCGCCAACCAGATGTTCGAGCCGATCTGGAACAACAACCACGTCGACCACGTGCAGATCACCATGGCCGAGGACATCGGCATCGGTGGCCGCGCGGGCTACTACGACGGCATCGGGGCGGCGCGCGACGTCATCCAGAACCACCTGCTCCAGCTGCTCGCCATCACGGCGATGGAGCAGCCGCTCACCTTCGACGCGAAGGATCTGCGCACGGAGAAGGAGAAGGTGCTCGCCGCGGTGAAGCTGCCGCAGGATCTCGCAGCCTCGACGGCTCGCGGGCAGTACGCCGAGGGGTGGCAGGGCGCGGAGAAGGTGCCCGGCTTCCTGCAGGAGGAGGGCATCAAGCCCGACTCGCAGACCGAGACGTACGCCGCCGTCAAGCTCGGCATCAACACGCGGCGTTGGGCGGGTGTGCCGTTCTACCTGCGCACCGGCAAGCGACTCGGCAAGCGCGTCACCGAGATCGCCGTCGTGTTCAAGAACGCGGTGACCCCGTTCGACGAGAACCAGACCGAGGAGCTCGGCCGCAACGCCATCGTCATCCGGGTGCAGCCCGACGAGGGTGTCACGATGCGGTTCGGTTCCAAGATTCCGGGCTCGAACGGCTTCGAGGTGCGCGACGTGACGATGGACTTCGGCTACGGCTCGGCGTTCACCGACTCGAGCCCGGAGGCCTACGAACGTCTCATCCTCGACGTGCTGCTCGGCGATCCGCCGTTGTTCCCGCGGCACGAAGAGGTCGAGTTGTCGTGGAAGATCCTCGACCCGATCGAGAACTTCTGGGCCTCGATGGATGCGCAGCCCGATCAGTACGAGTCGGGCACGTGGGGGCCACAGAGCTCCGACGACATGATGGCCCGCGACGGACGCCACTGGAGGATGCCGTGATCGTCAACCTGGACAAGACGTCGACGACGGAGATCTCCAAGAAGCTCGTCCAACTGCGCAACGAGGTCGGCTCGATGACGATCGGGCGTGTCATGACGCTCGTCGCCGTCTGCCGCGGTGAGGACGTCGAGGAGTCGCTGCACGTCGCGGCGGAGGCCACGCGTCTGCACCCGAGTCGCATCATCGCGCTCGTCGCCGACCCGGATGCCGCCGACGCGTGGCTCGACGCCGAGATCCGTCTCGGCGGCGACGCCGGTGCATCCGAGATCATCGTGCTGCGTCTGCACGGTGAACTCGCGCAGCACGGCGCGTCGGCCCTGACGCCGCTGCTGCTCGCCGACTCCCCCGTCGTCGCGTGGTGGCCGATGAAGGCCGACGAGAACATCGGTGAGACCCCGATCGGTCGGATGGCGCAGCGTCGCATCACGGACGCGTCGCTTTCGGCCGACCCGCGCAGCGAGATCCTGCGCCGCGCGATGCACTACACCGCCGGCGACACGGACATGGCGTGGGCCCGGACGACGCGCTGGCGCGGCCTGCTAGCGGGGGCACTCGACGTGCCGCCGTACGAGCCGGTCACGAAGGTCATCGTCACCGGAGCGAGCGACTCGGCCTCCACCGACCTGCTCGGCGGCTGGCTCGGCGTCGAACTCGGCTGCCCGGTCGAGCGTCGAGTCGGTGAACCCGGTCTGGGCCTCATCAGCGTCGAGCTGGAGCGTGCTTCCGGCCCGATCATGCTGACGCGTCACGGTGAGCAGGCGATCCTGAGCCAGCCCGGCCAGCCGGACCGTCAGATGGCGCTGCAGCGCCCGGACGCGGTCGCATCCCTCGCCGAGGAGTTGCGGCGCCTCGACAAGGACGAGGTCTACCGTGACGCCCTCGTGCGCGGCCTGCCGAAGCTCGCCGCCGAGGACGACGCGTGAGCGCTGCGAACGTCGAACGACGCGTGGCGGCGACGAAGGCTGATCTGGCCGACGCGATCGCCGAACGCCTGCGGGAGGTCATCGCCGACGCGGTGGCCTCCCGGGGCGTCGCCCACGTCGTCCTCACGGGCGGGTCGATGGGTGAGGCGAGTGCGCGAGCTCTCGCCCCGCTCGACGACATCGACTGGGCGCACGTGCACCTGTGGTGGGGCGACGAACGGTTCCTGCCCACGGGGGACGCCGAGCGCAACGAGACGCAGGCTCGGGTGGTGCTCATCGACGTCGTCGGCGTGCCCGCGGCGAACGTACACGCCATGGCGGCGTCGGACGGCCCGGACGGTGACGACCTCGACGCGGCCGTTGCGCGCTACCGCGACGAGCTGGCCACGGTGGCGCCACAGTTCGACATCGTCATGCTCGGGATGGGTCCGGACACGCACGTGGCGTCCCTGTTTCCCGGGCACGCGACGACACGCGTCGACGACACCAGCGTCGTCGCGGAGAACGACTCCCCCAAGCCGCCGCCGCAGCGCATCAGCCTCACCTTCCCCGCGCTCAACGCGGCGCGCGAGGTGTGGCTCATGATCGCGGGGGCCGACAAGGCAGACGCGGTGCGCGCAGCGTCGGGTTCGACGGATCGAACCGCTCACCCGGCCTCCGGCGTACATGGACGCGAACGCACGATCTGGTGGCTCGACGAAGCGGCAGCCGGGCCCGGCGCCTGAAGCACCCATCCAACGCGACGAAGCTCGTCACCTCCCGCTGGAGATGACGAGCTTAGTCGCGTCGGCGATCATGGGCGCCGATGGAATCCGTCAGTTGAAGCGTTCGACGAGCCCCAGGCCGATGATGGCGAGGATCCAGATCGTCGCAGCGCCGACGGTGATGCGGTTGAGGTTGCGCTCAGCGCGCGAGGAGCCGCCGAGGTTGGCGCCGGAGCCACCGCCGAACATGTCGGACAGACCGCCGCCGCTGCCCTTGTGCATGAGGATCAACAGCACGAGAAACAGGCTGCTCAGCACGAGCAGGCCCTGCAGCAGGATCTTGACAATGTCCACGAAGAAATCTCACCTCACGACGGGGCGGGCGTGAGCCCGCACGAAATCAGCCCCCAGCGTACCGCGTGCCCGAGCCTCAGGCGTTCTGGTAGGTGCAGATGCCGATGAAGTCGTCAGCGACGAGCGACGCGCCGCCGACGAGGGCACCGTCGACGTCGTCCCCGGCCATGATCTCCGCGACATTGCCCGGCTTCACCGAGCCGCCGTAGAGAACGCGGACCTTGTCCGCGAGTTCCTGCTCGAACGCGTCGGCCAGGGCGACGCGGACGGCGGCGCACACCTCCTGCGCGTCGGCGGGCGTCGCGACCTCGCCGGTGCCGATGGCCCACACGGGCTCGTAGGCGACGACGAGCGTCGACGCCTGCTCGGGCGTGAGACCGGCGACGGCGGCGCGCACCTGGGCGACGCAGTGCTCGACGTGCTCGCCCGCCTGACGGACCTCGAGCGGCTCACCGACGCACAGGATCGGCGTGAGGCCGTGACGGTACGCCGCCTCGACCTTCGCGCGGACGATCTCGTCCGTCTCACCGTGGTACTGACGGCGCTCGCTGTGACCGACGCACGCGTAGGTGCAGCCGAGCTTCGCGAGGAATGCGCCCGAGATCTCACCGGTGTACGCGCCCTCGTCATGCTGCGACAGATCCTGTGCGCCGTAGACGAGCTTGAGCTTGTCGCCGTCGACGAGCGTCTGCACCGAACGCAGATCGGTGAACGGCGGCAGGATGGCGACCTCGACGGCCCCGAAGTCGTGACGCTTGTCCTCCAGGCCCCACGCGAGCTTCTGCACGAGGTGAGTGCCCGCGAGGTGGTCGAGGTTCATCTTCCAGTTGCCCGCCATGAGCGGCGTGCGCGTGTTCTTCGTCGAAGCCATGCCGGCTTCCCCTTTCACGTTGATCGGATACCGCGAACCCCGCCCCCGCCGAAGCGACGGAGGCGGGGTTCGCAGCTGTGGAGGTCAGATCAGCCGAGCACGGAGATGCCCGGCAGTTCCTTGCCCTCGAGGTATTCGAGGCTCGCCCCACCACCGGTGGAGATGTGCCCGAACTGATCATCGGAGAATCCGAGCTGACGCACGGCGGCGGCCGAGTCGCCACCACCGACGACGGTGAGGGCACCGTTCTCGGTGGCCTCGACGAGCGCCTGCGCGACCGCCTTCGTCCCGGCGGCAAACGGCTCCATCTCGAACGCGCCCATCGGGCCGTTCCAGAACACCGTCTTGCAGTCCGTCAGCTTGCTCGCGTACAGCTTCGCCGACTCCGGGCCGATGTCGAGACCCATCTGGTCGGCCGGGATCGCGTCGATCGAGACGACCTCGTGGCCCTTGTCGGCCGCGAACTCCGGCGCGACGACGACGTCGCTCGGCAGCACGATCTCGACGCCCAGCTCCTTGGCCTTCGCGATGTAGCCCTTGACCGTCTCGATCTGCTCGGTGTCGAGCAGGCTCTTGCCGACCTCGTGCCCCTCGGCCGCGAGGAAGGTGAAGACCATCCCGCCGCCGATGAGCAGCCGATCCGCGGTCTGCATGAGGTTCTCGATGACGGCCAGCTTGTCGGCGACCTTCGCGCCACCGAGGATCACGGCGTACGGACGCTTCGGGTTCTCGGTGAGCTGCTTCAGCACCTCGACCTCGGTCTTGACGAGCCCACCCATCGCCGACGGCAGCAGCTGCGCCACGTCGTAGACGGACGCCTGCTTGCGGTGCACGACACCGAAGCCGTCGGAGACGAACACGTCCGCCAGTGACGCGAGCTGCTCGGCGAACTGCTTGCGCTCCGCCTCGTCCTTGCTCGTCTCGCCCGCGTTGAAGCGCAGGTTCTCGAGCAGGGCGACGTCGCCGTCACCGAGGGATTCAACCGTGGAACGCGCCGAGTCGCCGACCGTGTCGGTGGCGAACGCCACGTCCTGACCGAGCAGTTCCGACAGGCGCCCGACGACGGGCTGCAGCGAGTACTTCGCCTCCGGCTCGCCCTTGGGGCGGCCCAGGTGCGCGACGACGACGACGCGAGCGCCGGCCTTCGTCAGCTCCTGGATCGTCGGGACGGACGCGCGGATGCGGCCGTCGTCGGTGATCGTCGAACCGTCGAGCGGGACGTTGAGGTCGCTGCGCAGCAACACTGTCTTGCCGCGCAGATCACCCAGATCGCTGATCGACTTCACGCCTGACCCCGATCAGAGGGAGGAGCCGACGAGCGTGGTCAGGTCGACGAGGCGGTTGGAGTAACCCCACTCGTTGTCGTACCAGCCGACGACCTTGACCTGGTTGCCGATGACCTTCGTCAGACCGGAGTCGAAGATGCAGGAGGCCGGGTCGGTGACGATGTCCGTCGAGACCAGCGGGTCCTCGGTGTACTGCAGGTAACCCTTGAGCGGGCCCTCGCTCGCGGCCTTCTTGACGATCTCGTTGACCTCTTCGACGGTCGTCTCGCGCGGAGCCTCGAACGTCAGGTCGGTCGCCGAGCCTGTGGGGGTCGGCACACGCAGCGCGTAACCGTCGAGCTTGCCCTTGAGCTCCGGCAGCACCAGCGCGACGGCCCTGGCGGCACCCGTCGAGGTCGGAACGATGTTGATCGCGGCGGCGCGGGCGCGACGCGGGTCGCTGTGCGGCGCGTCGTGCAGACGCTGGTCACCCGTGTAGGCGTGGATCGTCGTCATGAGGCCACGCTCGATGCCGAGGCCGTCGTTGAGGGCCTTGGCCATCGGGGCGAGGCAGTTCGTCGTGCACGAGGCGTTCGAGATGATCGTGTGCTTCGACGCGTCGTACTGGTCGTCGTTGACGCCCATGACGATTGTGATGTCCTCGTTCTTCGCCGGGGCGGAGATGATGACCTTCTTCGCGCCACCGGTGAGGTGCGCCTTGGCCTTCTCGGCGTCCGTGAAGAAACCGGTGGACTCGATGACGACGTCGGCGCCGACCGAGGCCCAGTCGAGCTTCGCCGGGTCCTTCTCGGCGAACGCGGCGATCTTCTTGCCGTCGACCGTGAGGAAGTTCTCGTCGTAGGAGACCTCGCCGTCGAAACGGCCGAGGATCGAGTCGTACTTGAGGAGGTTGGCGAGCGTCTTGTTGTCGGTGAGGTCGTTCACCGCCACGATCTCGACGTCTGCGCCCGAGGCCTTCACGGCCCGGAAGAAGTTGCGGCCGATGCGGCCAAAGCCATTGATACCAACGCGGACGGTCACTTGAGGACCCTGCCCTTCCCTAGGAATCGAGTGCTCACGCGCCCAGAAAGGCGCGAGGTCTTTCAACACCTCCACTCTATGACACGCAGGCGGGCCGCGGGGCACCGCGGGGCAGGTTACCGGTCAGTCAGGCCGCTGACCGGGGCGCGGCAGGGTCAGTCGTCCTCGAGCATGTCGGGCGTGAGGTTCGCGTCGGTGCCGGGGATGCCCTGATCGGCGGCGCGCTTGTCGGCCATCGCGAGCAGCCGGCGGATGCGTCCGGCGACGGCGTCCTTCGTCATCGGTGGGTCGGCGAGGGCGCCGAGCTCCTCGAGGCTCGCCTCCTTGTGCTCGATGCGCAACTCACCGGCCTGACGAAGATGATCGGGCACGTCCTCGCCGAGGATCTCCATCGCCCGCGCGACGCGGCTGCCCGCGGCGACGGCAGCGCGCGCCGAACGGCGCAGGTTGGCGTCGTCGAAGTTCGCGAGACGGTTCGCGGTGGCCCTCACCTCACGGCGCATGCGGCGTTCCTCCCACACGAGGCGCGCGTCCTCGGCGCCCATGTGGGTGAGCATCGCGCCGATCGCCTCGCCGTCACGGATGACGACGCGGTCGACGCCGCGCACCTCACGCGCCTTTGCGGGCACACCCAGCCGGCGCGCCGCGCCGACGAGGGCGAGGGCGACTTCGGAACCGGGACAGGTGATCTCCAGCGACGACGAACGGCCCGGCTCGGTGAGCGAACCGTGGGCGATGAACGCGCCGCGCCACGCGGCGGCGGCGTCGTCGAGGGTGCCGTTGACGATCTTCGGCGGCAGCCCGCGCACCGGGCGGCCCTTCGCATCGACGAGGCCGGTCTGCACGGCGAGCTCGGGCTTGGCGACGCGCACGAGATACGTCGTCTGACGACGGATGCCGCCGGCACTCATGACGGCGAGCTCGCTCGTGTGACCGTAGAGCTGCGTGATGTTCGTACGCAGACGACGCGCGGCGACGCCGGTGTCGAGCTCCGCCTCGACGACGACCCGCCCGGCGACGAGGTGCAGCCCGCCGGCGAAGCGCAGCATGGCCGCGACCTCGGACTTGCGGGTCTGCTGCGGCGTCACCACCACCCGGGCCAGCTCGTCCTTGACCGCTGCCGTCATCGCCATGTCGTCGTGCACCTTCCTCGTCGATCGCCCTGCGGGACGAAGGATCTATTGTGCCGAACGCGCGGCACCCGGCCCAAACGGGTGATCACGCGCGACGCCGCGCCTGGGCGCGGGCGGCCGATTCCATGACGTCGCGGTACGCCGTCGCGAGGCGCAGGGTGTCGTGGACGCCGGCGCTCTCCTGGTCGGCGACCGGCTTGTAGACGACGCTCGCGCCCAACGCGGCCGCCGACGACTCGAGCGCCTCGCGGGCGCGGGCGTCATCACCGACGACGCCCGGGTCGGCGAGGATCGCGTCGAGGTGAAGGGCCGGAGCATGGGCCGCGAGCACCTCGAGGTGATCGCTGGCCGAGAAACCGGAGGTCTCGCCCGTGTCCATCTGCACGTTGAGCGTCAGCATCCGCTTCGCCTTCGTCTGCACGAGCGCGTCGAGCAGGTCGGGCACGAGCAGGTGCGGCATGACGGAGGTGAACCACGAACCCGGCCCGAGGATGACCCAGTCGGCGTCGAGCACCGCGTCGATCGCCTCGCGGCACGGCTGCGGCGGGTCGGGGAACAGGCGCAGGTTGAGCACGGTGCCCGGCGTCTGCGCGACCGCGACCTGGCCGGAGACCTCGCGCACCCCGTCTGGATCTGCGGGGTCGGCGCCGCGGACTTTGGCGTCGATGCGCAACGGCTGCAACGACATGGGCAGGACGCGCCCGCGCGCGCTGAGCAGGCGCCCGACCATGTCGAGACCCTGGATCGGGTCTCCCAGCGAATCCCACAGCCCCGCGATGAGCAGGTTGCCGAGGGCGTGCCCGCCGAGCGGGCCCTCGCCGGGGAAGCGATGCTGCAGCGCATCACGCCAGGCGATGCCCCACTGGGAGTTGTCGCACAAAGCGGCCAGCGCCATGCGCAGGTCGCCGGGCGGGAGGATGTCGTACTCCTCGCGCAGGCGCCCCGAAGAGCCCCCGTCGTCGGCGACGGTGACGATGGCGGTAATCTTGTCCGTCACGAGACGCAGGGCCTCCAGCGAGGCGAACAGGCCATGCCCCCCACCGAGGGCCGCGACCGCGGGGCGCTTCACTCCCGCCCCAGATCACGGTGGACGACTAGGGTCCCGAGCTGATCGGAGGCGAGGCGCTTCGCCAGTTCCTCGGCCATCGCGACACTGCGGTGCTTGCCGCCGGTGCAGCCGACGGCGAGCGTGACGTAGCTGCGCCCCTCGCGCAGGTAGCCCTGCGTCATCGGTTCGAGCAGCGCGAGGACGCCGTCGAGGAACTCACGGGCCCCCGGCTGACCGAGGACGAAATCACGCACGACCTCGTCCTTTCCGCTGAACGGGCGCAGCTCCGGGTTCCAGAACGGGTTCGGCAAGAAACGCATGTCGAAGACGAGGTCGGCGTCGAGCGGGATGCCGTACTTGAACCCGAAGCTCATGACGGCGACGCGCAACGCCGGCCCGCCCGTGTCGCCGACGAGCTCGTGCACCTTCGCGGACAGTTGGTGGACGTTGAGACCGCTCGTGTCGATGAGGATGTCGGCGTTCGAGCGCAGGTCGCGCAAGATCTCACGTTCGCGGATGATGCCGTCCAGCATGCGCCCCTCGCCCTGCAACGGGTGCGGTCGGCGCACCGACTCGAACCGGCGCACGAGCGCCTCGTCGGTCGCGTCCATGAACACGACCGACGGGCGCCAGCCGTCGTCACGCAGACGTTCGAGGCCCGCGCGGAAGTCGGTGAAGAACGCGCGGCTGCGGACGTCGACGACGGCGGCGAGGCGCGGGACGTCCTCCGCGCTCGCGTCGACGAGCCCGGCGAGGTCGGGCAGCAGCTGAGGCGGCAGGTTGTCGACGACGTACCAGCCCTGATCCTCGAGCACGTTCGCGGCCGTCGAGCGGCCGGCGCCGCTCATGCCGGTGACGATCATCAACTCCGCGCGCGGTGGGTGTGACATGGCTGCCTCTCGCTCGTTCATTCGACGACCTCTCCGGTCATCACGTTAACCGCTGGCTCGCCCTGCTCCTGCCGGAGCGAACGCACGATGGTCTCGGCGAGCGTCGGACCGATGCCCTTGACCTCGCACAGCGCGTCGGCGTCCGCCGCGCGGATGCGCTTGAGCGAGCCGAAGTGCGCGAGCAGCGCCTTCTGCTTGGCAGGGCCGAGCCCGGCGATGCCGTCGAGCGCGGACGTCGTCATCGACTTCGAGCGCCGCTCGCGATGGAAGGTGATCGCGAAGCGATGCGCCTCGTCGCGCACGCGCTGCAGCAGGTACAAGGCCTCACTCGTGCGCGGCAGGATGACGGGGTAGTCGTCGTCGACGAGCCACACCTCCTCGAGACGCTTCGCGAGCCCGACGACGGGGATGTCGTCGAACCCGACGTCGGCGAGGGCCCGCGCGGCGGCGTCGACCTGCGGGCGTCCGCCGTCGACGACGAGCAACTGCGGACGGTAGGCGAAGCGCTTGATGCGGCCGTTCTCGTCACGCAGGGAGGGGCCTGCGGTCGCCGCGTCCGCCGGGATCTCGCCGGTCGTCGCGGGCGCGAGGTCGGCGCTCTCCTTCGCGAGCCGGGCGAAACGCCGCGTCAGCACCTCGTGCATCGCGGCGACGTCGTCGTTGCGCAGCGTGCCGTCCTCACCCTCGATGCCGTTGACGATGAAGCGGCGGTACTCCGACTTGCGGGGCAGACCGTCCTCGAACACGACCATCGAACCGACGACGTTCGTGCCCTGCACGTGCGAGATGTCGAAGCACTCGATGCGCAGCGGCGCCTCGGGCAGCCCGAGGTTCTCCTGCAACTCCTCGAGGGCCTGCGAGCGGGCCGTCAGGTCGGACGCGCGGCTCACCTTGTGGCGCGCGAGTGCGTGCTCGGCGTTCTTCGCGACCGTCGCGGCGAGCTCGCGCTTGTCGCCGCGCTGCGGCACGCGGACGTCGACGTTGCTGCCGCGGCGTTCGCGCAGCCACGAGCTGACCGTCTCGACATCGGGCGGCAACGACGGCACGAGCACCTCGCGCGGGACGTCGTCGCGCCCCTGAAGGTCGCCGTAGACCTCGAGCAGCATGGCCTCGACGAGGTCGGCGGTGTTGACGCCGGCGTCGCTGCCCTTGTCGGTGACCCAGCCGCGCTGACCCCGGATGCGGCCGCCGCGCACGTGGAAGACCTGGACGGCTGCCTCGAGGTCGTCCTCGGCGACGCCGAAGACGTCGGCATCCGTCGCGTCGTCGAACACGACGGCCGACTTCTGCAGCACTTTCTCCAGGGCACCGAGGTCGTCGCGCAAGCGCGCCGCTTGTTCGAAGTCGAGGTCGGCGGCGGCAGCCTTCATGCGTCGCTCGATCTCCCGGGTGAAGCGCGCGGAATCGCCGGCCATGAAATCGCAGAAATCCTGGGCGATCTCACGGTGCTCGGCCTTGCTGACCTTGCCGACGCAGGGCGCGCTGCACTTGTCGATGTACCCGAGCAGACACGGGCGACCCGACGCCTCGGCGCGTCGATAGACCCCGTTGCTGCACGTGCGCATCGGGAACACGCGCATGAGTTGATCGAGCGTGTCGCGGATCGCCCACGCGTGCGTGAACGGGCCGAAGTAGCGAGTGCCGGGACGCTTGCGCCCGCGCATCACCTGCGCGCGCGGCACCGCGTCGGACATCGTCACCGCGAGGTAGGGGTAGGACTTGTCGTCGCGGTACTTGACGTTGAAGCGCGGGTCGAACTCCTTGATCCAGGCGTACTCGAGCTGCAACGCCTCGACCTCGGTGCGCACGATCGTCCACTCCACCGAGGCGGCCGTCGTCACCATCGTCCGCGTGCGCGGGTGCAACAGCCGCAGATCCTGGAAGTAGTTGCTCAGGCGCGAGCGCAGGTTCTTCGCCTTGCCGACATAGATGACGCGCCCGTCGCGGTCGCGGAAGCGGTAGACGCCGGGTTCGGTCGGGATGTCGCCCGTCTTGGGGCGGTAGGTGCGGGGGTCTGCCATCAGCCGGTCACGTGCAGCTGGCTGCCCTTGACCTCGACCTTCTTCTCGGCGAGCGGCTTGTCCGCGGGGCCGGCGAGCACGGCGCCCGTCATCGGGTCGAAGCGGCTGCCGTGGCAGGGGCAGACGATCGCCTTGTCGGTGACCTCGCCGACCTGGCAGCCCTGGTGCGGGCACACGGACGTGAACGCCTTGAAGGTGCCCTTCGTCGGCTGAGTGACGACGATGGAGTTGCCGCGGTCGACGAAGCCGCTGCCGACGCTCACCTTGCTCGCGTCGATCGCGGCGTCGACGGACTTCGTCGAGGCCTCGTCGTCGCCCCCGCCGCACGCGGCGAGCATGCCGGTGCCGGCCACGGCGATCGTCGCGGTCATCGCGCTGCGGCGGGTGAACTGTGCCTGGAGGTCGCTCATCATGCCTTCTTCCGGGTCGTCTTCTTCGCCGCACTCGGCGCGGCGCTCGTGTTCTTTGCGGTCGTCTTGCCGGCCGCGGTCTGCTTGCTCGCCGTCTTCTTCGCGGCGGTCTTCTTCATCGCCGCGCGCGGGTCGATGACGGGCTTCTGCGCCACGATCGTCGGCGTCACGCCCGCGGCTTCGAGCAGCGGACGCAGGAAGCGACCCGTGTGGCTCGCCTCGACCTGCGCGATCTGCTCTGGCGTGCCCTCGGCGACGACCTCACCGCCGCGGAAACCACCCTCGGGGCCCATGTCGATGACCCAGTCGGCGCTCTTGATGACGTCGAGGTTGTGCTCGATGACGACGACCGTGTTGCCCTTGTCGACGAGGCCCTGGATGACCTCGAGCAGCTTGCGGATGTCCTCGAAGTGCAGACCGGTCGTCGGCTCGTCGAGGACGTAGATCGTGCGGCCGGACGAGCGCTTCTGCAGCTCCGCGGCTAGCTTGACGCGCTGCGCCTCACCACCCGACAGCGTCGGCGCCGGCTGGCCGAGACGGACGTAGCCGAGACCGACGTCGACGAGCGTGCGCATGTGACGCGCGATCGCGGGCACCGCTTCGAAGAACTCCGCGGCCTCCTCGATCGGCATGTCGAGCACCTCGGCGATCGACTTGCCCTTGAAGTGCACCTCGAGCGTCTCGCGGTTGTAGCGCGCCCCGTGGCACACCTCGCACGGCACGTACACGTCGGGCAGGAAGTTCATCTCGATCTTCAGCGTGCCGTCACCCGAACATGCCTCGCAGCGTCCGCCCTTGACGTTGAAGGAGAAGCGCCCCGGCTGGTAGCCGCGGATCTTCGCCTCCTGTGTCTCTGCGAAGAGCTTGCGGATGGCGTCGAACACGCCCGTGTAGGTGGCCGGGTTGCTCCGCGGCGTGCGCCCGATGGGGCTCTGGTCGACGTGGACGACCTTGTCGAGCAGTTCGGTGCCGGTGACGCGCTTGTGGCGCCCGGCGACCTGGCGGGCGCCGTTGAGGTCGTTCGCGAGCGTCGTGTAGAGGATGTCGTTGACGAGCGTCGATTTGCCCGACCCCGACACGCCGGAGACGACGACGAGGTTGCCCAGCGGGAACGCGACGTCGATGTCCTTGAGCGTGTGCTCACGCGCTCCCTCGACGACGAGGCGGCGACCGTCCTGACCGCGACGCGTCTGCGGCACCGGGATGGACAATCGGCCGCTGAGGTAACCGCCGGTGACGGACTTCTTCTCCGCGAGCAAGCCCTTGACCGGGCCGGAGTAGACGACCTCTCCCCCGTGCTCGCCGGCACCGGGCCCGATGTCGACGATCCAGTCGGCCGTCGCGATCGTGTCCTCGTCGTGCTCGACGACGATGAGCGTGTTGCCGAGGTCGCGCAGGCGCGTCAGCGTCTCGATGAGGCGGTGGTTGTCACGTTGGTGAAGACCGATCGACGGCTCGTCGAGGACGTAGAGCACGCCGACGAGACCTGAGCCGATCTGCGTCGCGAGGCGGATGCGCTGCGCCTCGCCACCCGACAGCGTGCCGGCGGGCCGGTCGAGCGAGAGGTAGTCGAGGCCGACGTCGAGCAGGAAGCCGAGACGCGCCGCGATCTCCTTGATGACGCGCTCGGCGATCTGCCGCTCGCGCGAGGTGAAGTCGACGTCGTCGAGGAAGTGCGCGGACTCCGAGATCGGCAGCGCGCACACCTCGGCGATCGACTTGCCGCCGATCGTCACCGACAGCGACTCGGGCTTGAGGCGTGCGCCGTTGCACGTCGGGCATGGCACCTCGCGCATGTAGCCCTCGTAGCGCTCACGGCTCCACTCCGACTCCGTCTCCGTGTGGCGACGCTTGACGAACGGGATGACGCCCTCGAAGCCCGTCGAATAGGAGCGCTCACGCCCGAAACGGTTGCGGTAAGTGACGTGAACCTTGTGGTTCTTGCCCTCGAGCAGCATCGTCTTCGCCTTGGCCGGCAGGTCGCGCCACGGGGTGTCGAGGTCGAACCCGCTCTCCTTGCCGAGCGCGCCCATGACGCGGACGAAATAGTCGGCGGCACCGCTGCCCTGCGCCCACGGCAGGACCGCGCCCTCGCGCAGCGTCTTGTCCTCGTCGGGGATGATGAGGTCGGGGTCGACACGCAGCTCGGTGCCGAGACCGGTGCAGGCCGGGCAGGCACCGAACGGGCTGTTGAACGAGAACGAACGCGGCTCGATCGCGTCCATCGACAGCGCGTGGTCGTTCGGGCAGGCGAGCTTCTCCGAGTAACGGCGCTCGAGCGGCAGCTCGTCGTGCGCGTCCTCGGCGCCCTCGCGCACGACGCGTTCGATGACGACGAGGCCGTCCGCGAGGCCGAGGGCCGTCTCGACCGAGTCGGTGAGGCGCTGGCGGCCGCTGAGGTCGTCCGGCCCCTTCGCGACGAGACGGTCGACGACGACGTCGATCGTGTGCTTCTTCTGCTTCTCCAGCGTCGGCGGTTCGCTCAGCGTCACCGTCTCACCGTCGACACGGGCACGGGAGAAGCCCTTCGTCTGCAGTTCGGCGAACAGGTCGACGTACTCGCCCTTGCGGGCGCGCACGACGGGTGCAAGCACCTGGAAGCGGGTGCCAGACGGTAGCTCCTGGATCGAGTCGACGATCTGCTGCGGCGTCTGGCTGCCGACCGGCGCGCCGCAGACGGGGCAGTGCGGGCGACCGGCGCGGGCGAAGAGCAGACGGAAGTAGTCGTAGACCTCCGTGATCGTGCCCACCGTCGAGCGCGGATTGCGGTTCGTGCTCTTCTGATCGATGGAGACGGCGGGGCTGAGGCCTTCGATGAAGTCGACGTCCGGCTTGTCCATCTGACCGAGGAACTGACGCGCGTACGCCGACAGGGATTCGACGTAGCGGCGCTGGCCCTCGGCGAAGATCGTGTCGAACGCGAGGGACGACTTGCCCGAGCCGGACAGCCCGGTGAACACGACGAGCGCGTCACGCGGGATCTCGATCGAGACGTTCTTGAGGTTGTGCTCCCGTGCGCCGCGCACGAGAAGGTGATCGTGGCCGCGACGTGGGGCCACGGCGTTGCTGCTGCTTGGAATCTTCGGCACGTCCCCCATGCTAGGTGCGCGCACCGACAACCCCCGAACGGCGCGGAGAAACCCACCCCTGTGGGCACCCGGGACACGCCCACGACGACGGATCAGGCCATGGCGCCGGTCCGATTAGTCTGGGGCGCATGTCTGTGGATTTCACCCCTTCCGAGGTCAACACCACCCCGATCGAGGACTACGCCATCATCGGTGACACCGAGACGGCGGCGCTCGTCAGCCTCCGGGGGTCCATCGACTGGTTGTGTCTGCCCCGCTTCGACTCGTCGAGCTGCTTCACGGCGCTGCTCGGCACGCCGGATCACGGACGCTGGCTGCTCGGGCCCGCCGAGGAGGCCACGACGACGCGGGCGTACCGCGAGGACAGTTTCATCCTCGAGACGATCCACGAGACGGCGACCGGCAAGGTTAAGGTCACCGATCTCATGCCCGTCAGCGACGGCCGCGCAGACGTCCTGCGTCGCGTCGAGGGCCTCGAGGGTACCGTGACGATGGAGCAGGAGTGGGTCGTCCGCCTCAACTACGGCAAGGTGAAGCCGTGGGTGAGCCACCACCCGGGGCACGTGCAGGACGAGGAGGTGCTCGTCGCGATCGCCGGCCCCGACATGCTCATCTTCCGCGGCGACCGGCTTCCCGTCGGCAACGAGGGGCGTCACCGTGACCTGTTCGACGTCTCCGCCGGTGAGACGCTCGACTTCAGCATGACGTGGGTGCCGAGCTACAAGCCGATCCCGATCCCGCTCGACACCGACAAGCGCATCGCGTCGACGCTGGGGCGCTGGAACGACTGGATCGGCCACTGCACCTACGACGGGCCGCACGCCGACGTCGTGCGTCGCAGCCTGCTCGTGCTCAACCTGCTGACGGACAGCCGCCGCGGCGGCATCGTCGCGGCGCCGACGACCTCGCTGCCGGAGGACTTCGGTGGTGAACGCAACTGGGATTACCGCTACTGCTGGCTGCGCGACGCCTCGCTAGGTCTCGAGTCGCTGCTGCGCGCCGGCTACGTCGACGCGACGATCAAGTGGCGCGAGTGGCTCGTGCGTGCCCTCGCCGGTGATCCCGAGGACATGCAGATCATGTACACGATCGACGGTGGGCGCGAGCTGCCCGAGCGTGCACTCGACCATCTGCCCGGGTACGCGGATTCGCGGCCGGTGCGCGTCGGCAACGGCGCCGTCGACCAGAAGCAGACGGACGTCCTCGGCGAGGTCATGATCGCCTTTGAGCACGCGCGCGCCAAGGGTGGGTACGAGAACGAGCAGAGCTGGGCGATCCAGGCCGCGCTCGTCGACCAGCTCGCCGAGCACTGGGACGAGCCGGACAACGGTTTGTGGGAGATCCGCGGGCCGCTGCAGCACTTCACGCACTCGCGCGTCATGGTGTGGGCTGCGTTCAACGCGGCGATCGCCGCCGTCGAGAAGCACGGCCACCCGGGCGACGTCGAGCGGTGGCGCGAGGTGCGCGAGCTCGTGCGTGAGGAGATCCTCACGAAGGGTTTCAACGTGCAGAAGAACACGTTCACGCAGCACTACAACACGACCGAGGTCGACGCGTCGCTGCTGCTCATCCCGGCCGTCGGGTTCCTGCCCGCCGACGATCCTCGCGTCATCGGCACGGTGCGGGCCATCGAGAACGACCTCATGCGCGGCGGTTTCCTCCTGCGCTACCGCACCGAATCGGGCGTCGACGGCCTCGCCGGAGACGAGCACCCGTTCCTCGCCTGCTCGTTCTGGCTCGTCTCCGCGTACGCGAAGATCGGTGAGCTCGACAAGGCCGAGGAGCTGTTCGACCGGTTGTGCGACCTGCCGAACGACATCGGACTCCTCGCCGAGGAGTACGACCCCGAGGAGATGACCCAGGTCGGCAACTACCCGCAGGCCTTCAGTCACCTCACTCTCATCGGCGCCGGCTACGACCTGCATGAGGCGCAGGTCGCTGCGCGCGGGGCGAACGTCTGACGCGGTGGGAGCGGGGTTTCCTGCCCCGGCGGCCCAAAGCGACGACACTGATGACGCGGCATTCACTGCTCGCTCGCGCTGCCACGGGACCGGGCCGCCCCTGCGCGCGGCGTGGCCCGGGCCACCCGGCGCCGATACCTGTGGCGCCGGCGGCTGGGTGGGTGAGATTCTAGAGGCATGAGTTCTTACCTCTCCGATGTGAAACCGGGCGACGCGCCGTCGCGACTCGACCTGCCGGGGCTGACGATGTGGAAGCTGTCGGTTTCCGACATGCACAACAACGTGTATCTGCTGCGTGATGCGACGCCCGAGACGGGTGGTGCAGCGGTGCTCATCGACGCTGCGGCAGATGCCGGAGCCATCACTGCGATGCTCGACGAGGCGCGCGTCGATCGTCTCGATGCCGTCGTGACGACCCACAAGCACTGGGATCATCACCGCGCCCTGCCCGAGCTCGCCGAGCGTGCTGACGCGACGCTCGCCGGTCTCGAGGACGGACCGCACCTCCCGGTCGCGCCCGCGCGGACGCTGAGTGACGGTGACACGATTCAGTTCGGCGCGCAGACGCTCGTCGCGCACCACGTGCCAGGCCACACCCCCGGCAGCGTCGTCTTGTCGTGGACGCCACCCGCCGGCAGCGACGCTCTGCCTCAGCTGTGGACGGGCGACACGCTGTTTCCTGGCGGCGTCGGCGCGACGACGCATTCCGATGAGCAGTCGTTCGACGAGCTGTTCACCATGGTTCGCGATCGCATCTTCGGGCGTTTCGACGATGCCGACGTTCACCCGGGCCACGGCGACGACACGCGTCTGTCTGTCGAACGCCCGCACCTCGACGAGTGGCGCGAACGCGGTTGGTGAGCTGAGCGCCCGACATCATCGTCGCCCTTGACTGCATGGTCCCCTGACTGCACGATGCGGTCGTTGCGTGACCACCGCACCTGGATGCGTGGCGTGGGCAGGCCTGGCGACCTGGGCGCCCGACATCATCGCCGCCCTTGCCTGCACGACGCGGTCTTTGCGTGAATGACCGCACCTGGATGCGTGGCGCGGGCAGGCCTGGCGACTTGAGCGCCGACCACGACGCGGGTCTGCGGCGCGCCGCGGTGACCAACCGGATGGTCATGCCTCGACCAGGTGCGCGAACACCTCTGGTGCCTTGAGCGCCGGCGATGTCTCGTATCGCAGCCGCGGCTGAGTGACGCGCAGGCAGGGGCCGGCGTCGTCGGTGCGTCTCGTCGACTGGCGTGTCATGACGAACGAGCGGCGGGGCTGCGAACCCTCGCGGTTCGCGGCCCCGCCGGTCGCACGTGCAGGGGGATCGTCAGCCGGCGAGGGGCTTCTGACGCGGTTCGTCGCCGAGTTCGCCACGCGCTTCGGCGCGCTTCTCGAACCAGATCGTCGCGAACGGGATCACGGCGCAGAGCAGGCCGATGCCGATCGTCTTGTTCGGCCAGCTCTTCTCCTGCCACAGCTTGAGCGCGCACAGGACGTACCCGATGAACATGACGCCGTGGATGGGCCCGGCGATCTGCACTCCGACCTCAGTGGTCTTGAGCACCCACTTGAAGAACATGCCGATGAGAAGCAGACCCCAGGAAACAGCTTCGGCGAACGCGAAGATCTTGAAGATTCGAGACATGCGGCGATTCTACTGAGACGGCCTGAGTGCCGGCCGATGGAGCGTGCCTGCCAACAGCTCAGCTCGCGGGAGCGAGCGTGGTCGCGACCGTCTCCCCGCTCGGGAGAGTCGTCCAGCGGCGGCCGGTCGGTGACTCCCACGTGCAAACTCCGTCTGGCGTCATGGTCACGGCATAGCCGCCGAAGGTCTTGGCGCGGTGATGGTGGCGGCACAGGGCCTGCAGGTTGCCGACGCTCGTCGGCCCACCGTCGGCGTGCGGGACGACGTGGTCGAGGTCGCAGTTCGTCGAGACCCGGGTGCAGTGCGGGAAGCGGCAGTGCACGTCACGCTCACGGACAAGCCGCGCCACTCGCGCGCCGGGACGATACGTCGTCGAGCAACTCGCGAGCGTCGTCCACGCACCGTCAACGAGGTCGATCGTGAACGTGGTGTCGACGAGCGCCGCGACGCGCCGAACGGCTGCCGCGTCGACGTGGCCCAGGCCGGGGATGTGGGCCGCGCCCAATGTGTCCAGGGGTCGCGTGATGACGCCGATCGGCCCGGCCTCAGCGTGCTGACGGGGCCGACCAAGACCGTCCTCATCAAGACCGCCCTCGTCGAGACCGCAGTTGGGGACGGAGGCGAGCGACGCAGGGGGCTCCAGCGTTCCGAACCGCCGGTCGGAAGGCGCTGGTGGGCTCGCGTGGACGGGCACCTTGAGGTGCATGACGGTGTTGACCGTTGAGTTCGCGAAGACAAGGTCGAGCAGTGCGTCGACGCGAACGGCGCCGAGGGGTTCGGTGCCACTCCCTGCCACACTGACGTGGCTCGCGGCGCGCCACCGCGCGAGTTCGTCACGTGGATCTGGCGCATGGTCGTTGAGCGTCTGAGCGTGCGCTTCGATCGCGGCGCGGAGACGGGCAGCGTCCTCGGTGGCCATGATCAGACGCACCTCGGTGAGGGTGTCGCAATCGAGGTGGGGCGTGAACCATAGCCCGTGCTCACGACGGGGGTCGAGGGTGTCGGCCTCGGTCTGCGCCAGCCGCCTGTCGTGCAGCAGTTTGCGCGCCCGGGAGCGGGCACCGTCGACGCTGAGGTGGTGTGCTCCCCCGCTCACGAGATCCGTGAGCACCTCTGCAGCCAACTCGTCGTCGAGGTGCGCCATCTCACGCGCCAGCGTGGCGGCCACCATGGTGCGGCAGGCTCCCCGCAGCGTCAGTTCGTGCAGAGCGGGCGCGCGGTCGCGGAGCATGCGTCCGTCGACAGCGAGGCGCGACGCGGTGGCGCTCGAACACCCGAGGGCGTTCCCGAGATCATCCCCCGCGAATTCGCCTGCGGTCGGAGGGCGTTCGCAGAGCCCATAGTTCTCCTCGTCGAGGTGAGCACGCTGGGCGACCGTGTCTTCGTGTTCGACGGCGACGGCGTGAAGCACCGCGTCGGCGGCCCTCGTCACCTCCTGCGCAGCAACGGCGATGTCTTCCAGTTGTGCTTGGAGCGTGAACGTGCGCGTGTGGCGCTCATCGAAGGTTCGCGGCAACGCGTCGCCCGAGCAGGGCGCCAATGTCTCCGGGTCGGCCAGCGCCTGCTCTGCGATCGCGCGCGTCAGCAGAACCCATGCGCCCACCAGCTCGGTGGACGGCATGGCGGCGACCGTCTCGGCCGTCACTGCCAGCGTTTGATCCATGCCACTAGTTTAGTACACATGTTCGAATCTTGGTAGGGTCAAAGGGATAGTGAGTGAACCCACTGGCCGGCCCTTCCTCCGCGCCAGGGCTGCATCACGAATCACAAGAGCACCCGCCGCGTGCAACCCTGCGATCAGGCGGCGCTGGTTTGCACCCGCTTGGTCTACCGCCTGACGGCAGACGAGGTACAGGCGACTGGTGGTTGACTCATCCCATGGCCTCAGCGACGCTGCCCACGCACATTGCCGTCGTGGCACTCGTTCGGGACGCGAGGGTGCTACTCGCTCACCGCCACCCGAACCGGATGAATTATCCGGACCTGTGGGACCTGCCCGGGGGACACGTCGAACCCGGCGAGTCCGCCGAGTGCGCTGCCCGTCGCGAGTGCGTCGAAGAGCTCGGAGTGACGGTGATCGATGCAGAGCGATTTCCGATGGCCTGCAAGGATCCAGCCCTGTTGAAGCATGCGTTCTTCGCGACGCGCTGGGTAGGGAACCCCCGCAACATCGCGCCCGACGAGCACGACGACATCGGCTGGTTCGCCGAGAGCGAACTGCCCCGGTTGGCCATGGCCGATCCTGCGGGGTGTCAGGACCTCGTCAGGCTCATGCGGGCGATCAAATGACATCAGCCCCGGCGTGGCGTGACCGTATTTCGCTTGCCGGTCGGCTGCCTCGCCCATAGCGTGTCGAGCATGCCCCAACCTGCTGGCTTCGCCTTTCTCGAACGTGATGGCGTCGTTGTCATCACTCATCACGGACGCACAGCGACGACTCTTAGGGGCGCGCGTGCTGCGGACTTCTTGGAAGACGTCGAGGACGGTGACGCTCAGGAGATCATGGCGCGCCTCACCGGCAACTATCGCCGCGGCAATGAGCGTCAGGCCCGCAACCATCCTCGCAACAAGGGGCGATGACCACGCGGCGCCGAGATCCCACCCGGCGCCGCGGACGCCATCAGGGCGCTACTTCTGCGCCTCCGTCATCTGGCGCAGTTCTTTCTTGAGGTCACGTAATTCGTCGCGCAGACGCGCTGCGAGTTCGAACTGCAGCTCGGAGGCCGCCTCACTCATCTGGGCCTGCAACTCCTGGATGAGGCCCGCGAGGTCGGCGGCGCTGCTCGCCTCGCGCTTCGCGCCCGCGGCGACGTTCGCGTCGGCACTCGCCGCACCGCTGCCGCCGCGACCCTTACCACGCGACATCGAACGGCCGGAACCGAGCAGTGCGTCCGTGTCGGCGGACTCGCGCTGCAGCATGTCGGTGATGTCCGCGATCTTCTTGCGCAACGGCTGTGGGTCGATGCCCTTCTCCGTGTTGTACGCGATCTGCAGCTCACGGCGGCGCGACGTCTCGTCGATCGCCTCCTGCATCGACGGCGTCACCTTGTCGGCGTACATGTGCACCTGACCGGAGACGTTTCGCGCAGCGCGACCGATGGTCTGGATCAGGCTTCGTGCGGACCGCAGGAAGCCCTCCTTGTCGGCGTCGAGGATCGCGACGAGCGACACCTCCGGTAGGTCGAGACCCTCACGGAGCAGGTTGATGCCGACGAGGACGTCGAACTCACCCATGCGCAACTCGCGCAGCAACTCGACGCGGCGCAACGTGTCGACCTCCGAGTGCAGATAGCGCACCCGCACACCCTTGTCGAGCAGATAGTCGGTGAGATCCTCGGCCATCTTCTTCGTCAAGGTCGTGACGAGGACACGCTCGTTCTTGTCCGTCCGTGTGCGGATCTCGCCGAGCAGATCGTCGATCTGCCCCTTCGTCGGCTTGAGCACGATCTCGGGATCGACGAGACCCGTCGGGCGGATGACCTGCTCGACGTAGCCGTCGCTCTTGCTCATCTCGTAGTCGCCCGGCGTCGCCGAGAGGTACACCGTCTGCCCGATGCGCTCGAGGAACTCCTCCCACTTCAACGGCCGGTTGTCCATCGCGCTCGGCAGACGGAAACCATGGTCGACGAGGGTGCGCTTGCGCGACATGTCACCCTCGTACATCGCCCCGATCTGCGGGACCGTCTGGTGCGACTCGTCGATGACGAGGAGGAAATCCTCCGGAAAGTAGTCGAGCAGCGTGTTCGGCGCGGTACCGGGGCCACGACCGTCCATGTGACGGCTGTAGTTCTCGATGCCGGCGCACGACCCGACCTGCCGCATCATCTCGATGTCGTACGTCGTCCGCATCCGCAAGCGCTGCGCCTCGAGCATCTTGCCCTCGGCCTCGAACCGCTTGAGCTGATCGCCCAGCTCGACCTCGATGCCGGCGATGGCGCGCTCCATGCGCTCGGGCCCGGCGACGTAGTGCGTCGCCGGGAAGACGTACATCTCCGACTCCTCGTTGACGATCTCCCCCGTCAACGGGTGCAACGTGTAGAGCCGGTCGATCTCGTCGCCGAAGAACTCGATGCGGATCGCGAGCTCCTCGTACACGGGGATGATCTCGACCGTGTCGCCGCGCACGCGGAACGTGCCGCGCGTGAACGCGAGGTCGTTGCGCGTGTACTGCATCTCGACGAACCGGCGCAGCAACTCGTCGCGGTTGATCTCCTGGCCGACCTTGAGACGGGCCATCCGGTCGACGTACTCCTGCGGCGTGCCGAGACCGTAGATGCACGACACGGACGCGACGACGATGACGTCACGCCGCGTCAGCAGCGAGTTGGTCGCCGAGTGACGCAGCCGCTCGACCTCCTCGTTGATCGAGGAATCCTTCTCGATGTACGTGTCCGTCTGCGGCACGTACGCCTCGGGCTGGTAGTAGTCGTAGTAGCTGACGAAGTACTCGACGGCGTTGTGCGGCAACAACTCGCGGAACTCGTTGGCGAGCTGCGCCGCGAGCGTCTTGTTGGGCGCCAGCACGAGCGTCGGGCGCTGCACCTGCTCGATCAGCCACGCCGTCGTTGCCGACTTTCCGGTACCCGTCGCACCGAGCAGGACGATGTCCTGCTCCCCCGCCTTGACGCGCTTCGACAACTCGGCGATGGCCTTCGGCTGATCGCCGGCGGGCTCGAACTCGGATTCGACCTTGATGGGTGCGACAGAACGCTGCAGATCGGTGACTGGACGCATGCCGCAACCCTAGACCCGCCCACTGACAACCCCGGAATCCCGCGGTCCTCAGCCCTGCAAGTGCGTGCGCCACACGTCGTCGACGCGGCGACGCAACGTGTCCTCGTCCCCCGCGTTGTCGATCCACACATCGGCGACCGCGCGGCGCTGCTCGTCGCTGGCCTGACTGCGCATGCGTGCCTCGGCGACCTCACGCGGCATCCCGCGGTGCTCCTCGAGCCGCTGCAGACGCGTCTCGACGGGCGCATCGACGACGATGACGACGTCGTAGTCGCCCTCGCGCCCCAGCTCGACGAGCAACGGAATGTCGTGCACGAGCACCTGCCCCGGTTTCGCCGCGGCGAACAACTCGAGCGTGCGCGCCGCGATGAGCGGGTGCGTGATGGCTTCGAGGTCGCGCCGCGCGCCCTCGTCCGCGAAGACGATGGCCCCCAGCGCGCCGCGATCCAGCTCGCCCCGCGCCGTCAGGACGCCGTCACCGAAGCGGTCGGCGATCTGCGCGAGCCCCGCACTGCCGGGCGCGACGACCTCGCGCGCGACGGCGTCGGCGTCGACCACCAGCGCCCCGTGCTCGACGAGCAATCGGGCCACCGCAGACTTGCCCGAACCGATCCCACCCGTCAACCCGACCTTCATCGTCGCCTCCTCAGACGCGCGTCGCGGCACTGTTCAGCGCCGGTGCGACCTCATCGTCCCAGAACGCACCGACAGCCGCGTCGAGCTCGTCGATGCTGCCCTCGTTCGAGAGGACGACGTCGGCCGCGTCGCTGCGCTCGCGCCCCTGCGTGTCGGCGTCGATCTCGGCCCAGGCCTGCTCAAGATCCAGTCCACGCTCGGCCATGAGCCGTTCGACGCGCACCTCCGCCGGCGCCTCCACGACGACGACGTGGTCGAAGTCGCGCGGCGTCGCGGCGTCCGTCAGCAGCGCGAGGTCGAGCACGAGCACCGAGTCATCGCCCACGGCCTTGGCCCGGGCGTCGGCCTCCGCACGCACGAACGGGCCGATGACGGCATACATCCGCTCGCGCGCCGCGGGGCTGCGCGTCGTGAGGTCGTCGAGCGTGTGCCAGTCGATCGTGCCGTCGGGGTGGGCGATCGTCTCGGAGAACACCTCCCGCAACCGGTCGAGGGCTTCCTCGCCCGGCACGAGCAGTTCGCGCATCACCTCGTCGAACTCGACGACAACCGCGCCGCGGCGCTCGAACGCGTCGCCGACGACCGACTTGCCCGCGGCGACCGGCCCCGTCAGCCCGAGGGAGACGGCGGCGCGCTCCGCGGCCTGCTGCTGCGTCTGCGCCGTCGTCGGGACGTGCGTCTCGAACTCCGGCTCGGTGCCCTCCTCGAACTCGGGCAGGACGACGTAGGCGTCCTCGTCGAGCACGCCCTCGGCGGCGCGCCGCTCGTACTCCTCGGCGGGCAGCACCTGCTTCCACTGGCGGGTCCGCATCGGGCGTGCCGCTCCGGCGTCCTCACGCAGCGCCTGGAACAACAGCCAGGCCTGCAGGACCGTCAGGACCGTGATGGGGAACCCGATGACGATGATGACCTCCTGCAGCGCCGACAGCCCGTCCTCGCCCGCCGTGAGGATGATCGCAGCACAGACGGCGCCCACCGACAGCGACCAGAACACGCGCTGACGGCGCACCGACGCGTCCTCGTGGCCGTTGACCATGGCGTCCATGACGAGCGCGCCCGAGTCGATCGAGGTGATGAAGAAGATGACGATGACGGCGAGCGCCAGCGTCGCGACGGGCAGGTAGCCGGGCAGGTCGCGCAAGAACTGGAACAGCGCCGCCTGCGGGTTGTTCTCGTCGACGATGGTGTGCGCGAGCGAACCGCCCTGTCCCGCAGCCTTCGCGCTCGCTCGATCGCTCGTGATCGACGTGAGGCCGTACACGCCGATCCACACGATGACGAAGGCGCTGGGCAGCCCGATCGATGCCGTCACGAACGCGCGGATGGTGCGTCCGCGCGAGATCTTGGCGACGAACATCCCGACGAATGGCGCCCACGTCACCGTCCACGCCCAGTAGAAGACCGTCCACTGACCCGACCACGCGCCGTGGTGCATCGTGTCGTTGAACGTCGACAGCATCGGCAGCTGCGACAGGTAGCGACCGGCCGACTCGACGATGCCGCGCGCCACGTCGGAGGCCGACATCGCCGTCATCGCCACGAAGAGGAGCAGCGCGATCGCCATGAGGATGTTGGCGTAGGACAGGTTCTTGACGCCCTTGTCCATGCCGGCGAGCACGGACGTCAGCGCAGCCGCCGTGATGACGGCGAGGATCGCGGCCTGCACCCACCCGGCGATCGGCACGCCGAAGACATCGTTCATGCCCGAGTTGATCTGCAGCGCACCGAGACCCGTCGAGACGGCGAGACCGAAGACGGTGGAGACGACGGCGATGATGTCGATGGCCTGGCCGATGGGGCCGTGGATGCGGTCGCCGAGCAGCGGATGGAACGCAGACGACACGCGCGGCGGCAGGTTCCGCTTGTACGTGAAGTACCCGAAGCACAGGCCGGGCACGACGAGGATGGCCCACATGTGGATGCCGAAGTGGAAGTTCGCGATCGACAGCGCGTCCCACGCCGCTTCGTCCGAGTAGGGCGCCGCGCCGAGCGGCGGGCGCGCGTAGTGGTTAATCGGCTCGGCGATGCCCCAGAACATCAACGTCGCGCCGACGCCGGCCGCGAACATCATCGCGAACCACGACAGCCCCGAATAGGCGGGCTCGGCGTCGTCAGGGCCGAGCTTGACGCGCCCGTAACGGCTTGCGGCGAGCCCCAGCGAGAAGACGACGAGAAGGGTCGCGGCCGCCGTGTAGAACCAGCCGAGGTCGAAACGCAACCAGTGCGCCGCCGCACCGAAGACGGAACGCACCGGGTCGGGGAAGAGTGCCATGGACGCGGTGAACAGGACGATCAGCGCAGCGGAGCCGAAGAAGATCCGCGGTGACGTACGTAGGCCGAGACGGTCGTGCAGACGGGTGGTGAAGGAGCTCATCAACGCTTCGGGGTCGGTGGGGCCCGAGCCCGCGGACGATCGCCACGAGCCGGGTCGTGCCCTCGTGGCACGACGGCCAACCCTACGTGGTGCCCGCGGCTCGCGCCGAGCGCCCCCAGGCCGCCGTCAGTCGCCGAAGATGCTCATGCGCTCCAGGCGGTCGAAGGCCTCGTCGATCTGCTCCTCGCCGACGGTGACAGCGAGACGCAGGAACCCTTCGCCCGACGCGCCGAACGCGGTGCCGGGGATCGTCAGGATGTGGGCTTCCTCGACGATGCGCGCGGCGCACTCGAGCGACGTCAGACCGGTCTCGCGGATGTCGACCCACAGGTAGATCGTGCCCTGCGGCTCGAAGGCGTCCATGTGCGGCAGCCGCTGCACACGCTCATAAGCGCGCTGCAGGCGGCCGCGGTAGAGCTCCTTGACGGGCGGACGCAGCTCGGCGCGTCGTTCGAGAGCGTTGAGGGCCGCGCGCTGCGAGATCGAGGGCGCGGTGAAGACGTTGTTCTCGTTGACGTCACGCGCCGTCGAGACGAAGTCGGCCGGGGCGAGGATCCACCCGATGCGCCACCCAGTCATGAGGTAGTCCTTGCTGAACGACCCGATCGTCACGGTGCGCTCCGCCATGCCGGGCAGCGACGCGAACGGCACGAACGGCTCGCGGTAGGTGAACAACGTGTAGATGTCGTCGGCGACAACGACGAGGTCGTGCTCCGTTGCGACCCGCGCGACGCCCTCGAGCGCTTCGCGGCTCCACTGCACACCCGTCGGGTTGCACGGCGTGTTGACGATGACGCCGCGCGTGCGCGGCGTGATGGCGGCCTCGAGGTCGCCGATCGTCACCTGGAAGCCGTTCTCCTTCGTCGTCGGCACGAAGACGGGCACGCCGCGCGCGAGACGCACCTGGTGCGGGTACGGCGTGAAGTACGGCTCGATGACGAGCACCTCGTCACCGTCGTCGAGCAGCGTCTCCATGACGAGCCACATCGCGTGGCAGCCCGACGTCGTCACCATGACGTCGTCGACGCTGCGTTCTACGCCGTAGTCGTCGCGGTACATGTCGACGATGCCCTGGCGCAGCTCCGGGTAACCCAGGCTCGAGGTGTAGTGCGTGTGGCCGGCCTTCGCGTCGGCCGCGGCAGCCTCGATGATGCCGGCGTCGGTCGTCAGGTCGGGGTCGCCGAGGCTGAAGTTGATGACGTCGTCGAACTCGCGCGCACGGTCGGCGATGACGGACATCTGCGTCGCGGAACCCGCCTGGTAACGGGAGGAGATGAAACGAGGCACGGTGCGCCTTTCGAGCTGGTGGCCCCGCGGATCTCGCGGGGCCCGACGCAGCCATCATGCCGCAGAGCGAGACCTCGTGAAACGTTTAGGGTGGGGGCGTGAATGGCCTCCTCGTGACCGGTACCTCCTCCGATGCGGGCAAGTCGCTCGTCGTCACCGGGCTCGCGCGGGCGTGGGCGCGACGCGGGGTGCGTGTGGCCCCGTTCAAGTCGCAGAACATGTCGAACAACTCGATGGTGTGCCGTGACGGCAGCGAGATCGGGCGCGCGCAGTACCTGCAGTGCGAGGCTGCGGGCGTCGAGGCCGCGAGCGTGCACAACCCAGTCCTGCTCAAGCCGGGCAGCGACCGGGAGGCGTTCGTCGTCCTGCGTGGCCGACCGGCAGGGCGGTTGCGCGCCGGTGAGTACGCGACGGGCCGCCGTCACCTCGCGGACGCGGCGTTCACGGCCTTCGAGGAGCTGGCGGGCGACGTCGACGTCGTCATCGCCGAGGGTGCCGGCTCCCCCGCCGAGATCAACCTGCGCGGCGGCGACTACGTCAACATGGGGCTCGCGCGCCGCTTCGACCTGCCCGTCGCCCTCGTCGGCGACATCGACCGCGGCGGTGTGCTCGCCGCGCTGTACGGGACGTGGGCGTTGCTCGACGACGACGATCGTCGCCATCTCGCGGCGTACGTCATCAACAAGTTTCGCGGCGACGCGTCCGTCCTCGAGCCCGGCCTCGACGAGATCACGCGACGTACCGGCCTGCCCTGCCGCGGCGTGCTGCCATGGCTCGAGGATGTGTGGCTCGACTCTGAGGATGCCTTGTCGATCGGTCGGTGGCGACCGAGTCTTGCGGGCGGCGATGCAGACGAGGCGTGTCTGAGCGTCGCCGTCGTCCGGTTTCCGCGCACGAGCAACGCGACCGACGTCGATGCTCTCGCCGCCGAACCGGGCGTCGACGTGAGGGTGACGACGGACGCCGACCTGTGCCGTGAGGCCGACCTGCTCGTCCTGCCGGGCAGTCGCGCGACCGTCAGTGATCTGGCTTGGCTGCGCGCCCGCGGGCTCGCCGACGTCGTCGCCGACCGCGTTCGGCGTGGGGCGCCGGTGCTCGGCATCTGCGGCGGCTACGAGATGCTCGTCGACCGGCTGGAGGATTCCGTGGAATCCGGTGTCGGGGCGGTCGACGGGCTCGGGCACCTGCGCGGATCGGTGAGGTTCGAGGCGGAGAAGACGTTGGCTCGGCCCGCTGGAACGTGGCGGGGCGAGGACGTCGACGGCTACGAGATCCACCACGGTGTCGTCACCGCCGAACCGAACTTTCCCGGCGGTACGTGCGCGGGGGCCGTGTGGGGCACGATCTGGCACGGCACCCTCGAGAACGACGGATTCCGGCGGGCGTGGCTGCGTGACGTCGCCCGCGCGTCGGGCTCGGCGTGGGTGCCTCGCGACGGCGCGATGGGGTTCCGTGCCCGACGTTCAGCCATGATCGACGCCCTCGCCGACGCCTGCGACGAACACCTCGACGTCGACGCGCTGCTCGACCTGGCGATGAGGAAGGGCTGAATCATGACGGACACCACGACTCCTCGCGAGGTTCGCGTCATCGGTATCGGCGCGGGCTCCCCGCGTCATCTGACGCTCGAGGCGATCGACGCGATGCGTGAGGTCGACGTCTTCCTCGTCGCCGACAAGGGCGATGAGAAGCGCGAGCTCGTCGAGGTGCGCGAGGCGCTGTGCCGCACGCATCTGGCCGAGGGCAGCTACCGGTTCGTCGCGCTCCCCGATCCGCGGCGCGGCCCCGACGCCGAGCGTGACGCGCACCAGTACACCGACGGTGTTCTCGATTGGCACGACGCGCGCGCTCACGCGTGGGGCGAGGTGATCGACGCGCTCGAGCCGGGAATCGTCGTCGGATTCCTAGTCTGGGGTGACCCCGCGTTCTACGACTCGACGATCCGCGTCGTCGATCGACTGGCGCGCCATCGGCCGGTGAACTCGCTTGTCATTCCGGGCATCTCGGCGTTCCAGACCCTCGCCGCGGCGCACGGCATCGTGCTGCACGAGATCGGCCAACCGGTGCACGTCACGACCGGACGACGGCTCGTGAGTGAATGGTCCCCCGGCCTCGGAACGGTCGTCGTCATGCTCGACGGGCACCTCGCCTGCCGCCACCTCGTCGAGACGCACCCTGCCCTCGTCATCCACTGGGGCGCGTATGTCGGCATGCCCCAGCAGACGCTGCGCGCGGGCCGCCTCGTCGACGTCATCGACGAGATCGTCGACGTTCGTGCCCGCCTGAAGCAGGAGCACGGCTGGGTCATGGACGTCTACGCGCTGAGCCTGCCGGCATCCTGACGAGTGGCCCCGCCGTCGGCCACCGCACTCCTGGGTCTCGTTCCTGAGAGGCGGGATGTCGTGAGAGCCGCGATCGCGCCATACAGGGTTTCAGCTCTCAACCGTCGAGGATGCAGAACTCGTTGCCCTCTGGGTCGGCGAGGACGGCCCAGCCGAGGTCGCTGCGGCGATCGTCGACCATCGTCGCGCCGAGGGCGAGGGCACGCTCGATCTCGGCATCACGCGTCGAGGCCTGAGCCCGCAGATCCATGTGGGCGCGATTCTTCACCTGCTTCGCATCGGGCACCCGGTAGAACAGCACGATGGTGCCGTTCGGGGCCTCGAGTGAGCACTCGTCCGAGCCGGGACGGTACGACTCCGGCTCGGCGATCTCCCATCCCATGAGTGCGCGCCAGAACTGCGCGACGGCGAACGGATCGCGCGCGTCCCAGGTCGTGTGGGACAGATACAGCCCCATCAGCTGTCTCCTGCCGCATCACCGTCGCCGAGTACGCCGCCGGCATCGGTCGTGCGCACGGAGGCGCGGCGCGCGTCCAGCGCCTGCAGGATCATCCCCGCAGCGAGACACGCACCGACGCCCTCGCCGGCGCGAAGGCGCAGGTCGAGCAGTGGTTCGAGGCCGAGTTCGTCGAGCATGAGACCGTGCGCGCTCTCCCGGCTGCGCTGACCCGCCACGAGATACGCCTGGACCGACGGCTCCATCCGTGCGGCCGCCAAAGCCGCGACAGACGTCGCCAGTCCGTCGAGGACGATCGGCGCGTGCGCCTCAGCGGCGCCGAGCACGACACCTGCGAGCACCGCGACCTCCGGCCCACCGACCTGCGTGAGTGCCAGGCGGGCACGCTCGCCCCGATTCGTGGCGACGTCACGTGAGCCTTGGCTGCGCTCCAGTGCGGCCTCGACCACGCGCTTCTTGCGCGCCATCATCGCGGCATCCGCGCCCGATCCGAGGCCGAGCACAGCGTCGGACGGAGCCTCGAGCAGCGCCGCCGCGAGAGCAGCGGCGATCGTCGTGTTGCCGACGCCGACCTCGCCGAGCACGACGAGACCGCTCGCCCCGGCCCTCGCCCCGAGCCGCCGCCCGGCCGCAAGACACGCCTCGACGTCGTGCGGGGTGAGCGCGTCGGCGTCAACCAGGTCACCCCGTGGCCCCACGAGGTCCACGCGCTCGGTGGGGACGCCCGCGGAAAGCTCATCGGCACCCGATGCAGGCGCCGGCTGCCGCCCGTCCACGCCGGCATCGACGACAAGACAGGCAAGGCCGGCCGAACGCGCATGTGCCGCTCCAAGGGAAGTGCCCGCCCTGGCCGCGCGCATGACGTCGGCCGTCACGGACGAGGCGTAGGCGCTCACGCCGTGGCGGGTGACCGGGTGGTCGGCACCGGCCAGGACCAGTGTGCCGCCGGCGACGTCCGGCCCGGCGATGGCGGCGACCCGGTTGACGACGCGGTCGAGCACCCCGAGCGCCTCCGGCGGAGCGAGCAGGCGGTCGGCGTCGTCGCTGGCGGCGACGAGACGGGCGCCTTCGGGGCCGGCGAGGTAGGACGGTGGCGGCTCGGTCGGTCGCAAGCCTGACGCGGGGGCCCCTGGACCGAACGCCGCCGCCGGGCCGCCGTCGACACCCACGGTCTCCGGTTCGCGTGCCGTGGCATCGATCTCACCCGTCTCGGGCCAGCGTTCTGCCAGCACGACGTCGTCGAGGGCCAGCTTGGCCGACCATGCGGCGCGCTGCAGACCTGGTTCGGGCGGACGCTCGTCGGGCCAGCCGAGGCACATCCAGCCGAGGGTCTCGACGCCGTCGGGCAGGCCGAGCAGATCAGCCAAATCGGCGGGTTCGAACAGCGTCACCCACCCCATGCCGAGGCCGTGGGCGCGCGCCGTCAGCCACATGTTCTCGATGGCGCACGCACACGACCAGACGTCCGTGTCGGTGAACGTCGCCCGCCCGAGCACGCCCGCTGCGGGCACGCGCCGGTCACAGGCCACGACGACGCCGACGGGCGCCTCGCGCAGCCCTTCGAGCTTGAGGTCGAGCAACCGCGCCGCCCGCTCGGGCAGCATCTGACGAGCCTGCCGCAAGCGTGCCGTGTCCGCGAGGTGCGCAGCGCGATCCCGGGTCGCCGGATTGCTCACGACGATGAACCGCCACGGCTGTGAATGGCCGACCGACGGCCCGGCATGACCCGCCGCGAGCACCTCGCGCACGAGCTCGTCCGGCACCGCGTCGGGGCGATAACGCCGAATGTCGCGACGCGCCCCGATGACGTCGGCGAGGGCTTCCTGCACCTGCGCGCCCATGGACCAGCCAGCCGGATCATCGCGGCGTTCGCGCGCCGACGAGGCGTCACCGATGACAGGCGTCGGACGACGGAAGCCACCTCCGTCGCTCGAGTCGGCGATCCGAGAAGACTCCGCGAGCGAGGCGTCCCCGACGTGACGCCGAAGCCCCTCGACATCCGGGGACGGCGCACCCCGCGCAGGCCCTGCCGGCACTCCACGCAGCGACTCGTCGGGGCTCACTCCTCCAGCTCACCTTCGACGTCGAGGTAGACCTGCTGCATTGCGGCGACGGTCTCGGGGTTGGGTTCCGCCCACAGTCCACGCTCGGCCGCCTCGCCGAGCTTCTCGATGATGCCGCGCAGCGCCCACGGGTTCGCGTGGCGCATGAACGCCTGGTTCGTCTCGTCGAGCACGTACTCGGACGCGATCGACTCGTACATCCAGTCGGGCACGACCTGGCTCGTCGCGTCGAAACCGAACAGGTAGTCGACGGTCGCGGCGAGCTCGAACGCGCCCTTGTAGCCGTGGCGCTGCATCGCCGAGATCCAGCGCGGGTTGACGACGCGGGCGCGGAAGATGCGGGCGGTCTCCTCCGTCAGCGTGCGGGTGCGCACGGCGTCAAGGCTCGTCGAATCTCCCACGTACGCCTTGGGTTCGGCACCCGTCAGTGCCTTCACCGTCGCGACCATGCCGCCGTGGTACTGGAAGTAGTCGTCGGAGTCGAGGATGTCGGATTCGCGGTTGTCGACGTTCTTCGCCGCCACCTGGATGCGTCGATAGTTGCGCTCCATGTCGTCGCGCGCGGGCGCGCCGTCGAGGTCGCGGCCGTAGGCGAACCCACCCCACGCCGTGTAGACCTCCGCGAGGTCGTCGTTGCTGCGCCAGTTGCCCGACTCCATGACCTGCAGCAGGCCCGCGCCGTACGAACCCGGTTTCGAACCGAAGATGCGGGTGCGGGCGCGCCGCTCGTCGCCGTGCGTCTCGACGTCGGCGAGGGCGTGCGCGCGCGGGAAGTTCTGATCGAGCGGCTCGTCGAGGTCGACGACGAGCTTGACGGCGTCGTCGATCATCGCGACGACGTGCGGGAAGGCATCACGGAAGAACCCCGAGATGCGGACGGTGACGTCGATGCGCGGACGCCCGAGCTCCTCGAGGCTGATCGGTTCGAGCCCGACGACGCGGCGTGACTGCTCGTCCCAGATGGGCATGATGCCCAGCAGTGCAAGGATCTCGCCGATGTCGTCGCCGCTCGTGCGCATCGCGGAGGTGCCCCACGCCGACAGCCCGACCGATTCAGGCAGCGCGCCCTCGTCCTCGCGGTAGCGGGCGATGAGCGAATCCGCCATCGCGCGGCCCGTCTCGTACGCGAGGCGGCTCGGGATCGCCTTCGGGTCGACCGAGTAGAAGTTGCGGCCCGTCGGTAGGACGTTGACGAGCCCGCGCAGCGGCGAACCGCTCGGGCCGGCGGCGACGTACCCACCGTCGAGCGCGTGCAGCACGGAGGTGATCTCCTGCGGTGTCTGCTGCAGACGCGGCACGATCTGGGTGCAGGCGAACCGCAGGGACGCCTCGACGCCGGCGCGGTCGACGCCGGCGACCTCGTCGTCCGCCAACCCCGCGAGGTGCGCCTCGACGACATCGGAGACCGACGCGGCATCCCACCCGGCAGCAGCCAATGCGGTGACGAGGGCGTGCGCGTGCCGCTCGGCGTTGTCGGTGGCGTCGCGGTCGTCACTCGTCGGGTCGAGGCCGAGCGCGGTGCGCAAGCCGGGCAGCCCGTCCTTCGCACCGCCGAAGAGCTGGTTGGAGCGCAGCATCGCGACGACGAGGTTCGTCAGGCCCTCGCCGTCGGGCGCGGCGCCGAGCACGTGCAGACCGTCACGAATCTGCACGTCCTTGATCTCGCACAGCCACCCGTCGACGTGCATGACGAACTCGTCGAACGAATCCTCGTCCGGCATGTCCTCGAGGCCGAGGTCGTGGTGCAGCTCGGCCGCGCGGATGAGCGTCCAGATCTCGCCCTGCAGCGCCGGCGCCTTCGCCGGGTCCATGACGCTGACGTTGCCGTACTCGTCGAGCAGCTGCTCGAGGCGGGCGATGTCGCCGTAGCTCTCGGCGCGCGCCATCGGCGGCACGAGGTGGTCGACGATCGTCGCGTGCGCGCGTCGTTTGGCCTCGGTGCCCTCGCCGGGGTCGTTGACGAGGAAGGGGTAGATGAGCGGCAGCGAGCCGAGCGCGGCATCGGTGCCGCACGAGGCGGACATGCCGAGGCTCTTGCCCGGCATCCACTCGAGGTTGCCGTGCTTGCCCATGTGGACGACGGCGTGGGCGCCGAACTCCTCCTCGATCCACCGGTAGGTCGCGACGTAGTGGTGCGTCGGCGGCAGGTCGGGGTCGTGGTAGATCGCGATGGGGTTCTCACCGAAGCCGCGCGGCGGCTGCACGAGGATGACGAGGTTGCCCGCCTGCAGTGCCGCGGTGACGATCTCGCCGGCCTCGTCATGGGAGCGGTCGACGAACAGCTCACCGGGCGCCTCACCCCAGTGCTCGCTCATCCCCTCGCGCAGATCCTCGGGCAGGCGGGCGAACCACTCGCGGTAGAGGGCTGCGGGGATACGTACGTGCGCGTCGGTGAGCTGCGCGTCCGTCAACCACTCCGGGTCCTGCCCGCCCGCGGCGATCAGGGCGTGGATGAGCGCGTTGCCCGCGGTCGTGTCGAGCTCCTCGCCCTCGATCGGTTCGACGTCGTCGAGACCGGGGATCGCGCCGCGTTCGCCGAGGTCGTAACCGGCCTCGCGCATGGCGCGCAGCAGCCGGATCGTCGAGACGGGCGTGTCGAGGCCAACGGCGTTGCCGATGCGCGAGTGCTTCGTCGGGTACGCCGACAGCATGACGGCGATGCGGCGCTCCGCCGGGTCGAGATGACGCAGCCGCGCGTGCCCGACGACGATGCCCGCGACGCGGTCGCAGCGCTCCGGGTCGGCGACGTAGGACGGCAGGCCGTCCGAGTCGAACTCCTTGAAGCTGAACGGAACGGAGATGATGCGCCCGTCGAACTCGGGCACCGCGACCTGCGTCGCGACGTCGAGCGGCGTCATCCCGTCATCGGAGGCGGCCCACTGCTCGCGGCTCCACGTCAGGCACAGCCCCTGGACGATGGGGACGTCGAGCGCGGCGAGGGCCTGGACGTCCCAGCTCTCGTCGTCCTCCCCCGCGCCCGCGGACGCCGGACGCGACCCGCCGGCGGCGAGCACCGTCGTCACGAGGGCGTCGTAACCGGCGAGGTGGTCGAGCAGTTCGGCGTCGGCCTCGCGCAGGCTGGAGACGTAGATCGGCACCCCGATGCCGCCGGCGCGGTCGATCGCGTCGGCGAGGGCATGGGCGTACGCGTCGTTGCCCGCGACGTACTGGGCACGATAGAAGAGCACCGCGACGCGGGGCTTCTTCGTGGCCGTGGCGCCGTCGGTGCTCTCGGCGTCATCGGCGATCTCGGGGCGCTCGAGCACACCCCACGAGGGTGTGACAACGGGCGGTTCGAAGCCTTCGCCGGTCATGAGCAGCGTGTCGCTGAGGAACGCGTGCAGCTCCTTGAGGTTCGCCGCACCGCCCTGCGCGAGGTACTCGTGGGCCTGCGCCGCGACCCCGGGCGGCGTCGTCGAACGCTCCATGAGGGCCGCGTTGGGCTCCTGCTCACCGCCGAGGACGACGACGGGACGGCCGGAGGCGGCGTACGCCGCGAAACCAGTGCACAGATCCTGCGGGCCGCCGAGCAGGCGGACGACGACGATGTCGGCGCCCTCGGAAGCGTCGCCGTGCGTCGGCACGCGCCCCGGGTTGGAGACGGCGTAGTCGGCACCGCTCGCACGGGCGCTGAGCAGATCGGTGTCCGAGGTGGAGATGAGGGCGATGCGCGCCATGAGGGCAGCTCCTTCGCGGGTGTCCACGCCCGCGTCGTCGTGAGAGGGCTCCCGTGGCACGGGAGTCGATCGTCAGGGCGTTCCTGACTCGCCGACGCACGCGTCGGACACACAGTGGCGGGACCGTCCCGGATTCGCACCGGGTTCCATCACCTGACGACCGTGCCCGAGCCTAACGGAGACGGCTCGTATGCTGCTCGCTGTGCCCGTACGAGATGTCGACGACCGCTGCCCCGGTGTGCTGCGCCCGTTCGCAGCTGCCGACGGCGCCATCGTCCGCCTGCGCGTGGCCGGTGGGCGCGTGTCGAGCCATGACCTCGTGACGGTGTGCGATCTTGCCGAACGATTCGGTCAGCCGTTCGTCCAGCTGACGTCGCGAGGCAACCTGCAGCTTCGCGGTTTGGACGAGCCGCTGCCGGGCGCGTTCGTCGACGCCGTCGCGGCGCTCGGGATGCTGCCGTCAGCAACGCACGAGCGGGTGCGCAACATCGTCGCGGGGCCGGATGCGTCGCTCGATTCCCTGGTGGGTCAATTGGATTCGGCGATCCTCGACGCACCGTCGTTGGCGTCATTGTCGGGGCGATGGATCTTCGCGCTGGCCGCCGGGGACGAGACGCTGCCCGCGGTGCCGGCCGATGTCGCGTTCGCTCTCGGCGCGGACGACGACGGCTCGCGGGCCGGTGAGATGCGCGTCGATCAGATGCGTGCCGGCGAAGTGCGCGTCGGTGGCCGGTCCTTCGCATGTGCTGCGCACCAGGCCGCGGCGACGCTGGTCGCTGTCGCGGAGGACTTCGTCGCGACGACGCAGCATGATGACGGGCGGTTCTGGAACGTCACAGACCTGCCCGACGACCATCCGTTCTTCGCCCGACTCGACAAGCGGGTGCGCGCCGCCGATATGCCCCGCGCCGAGGCCCGGCCCGCGACCGGCACCGCGGCGGCCACGTCCAAGAGCCGCCTGGAGGTTCATCTCCCGCTCGGCCTGCTCGACGCGCCGGCCGCTCGCGCCCTGGACGAGGTGACGCAGGACGTCGTCGTCACCCCCGAGCGCAGCATCGTCGTGCGTACGCTGCGCGACGGCGCCGACCTGCCCAGCGCGACCAGGCATCTGCGCGGCGCCGGGTTCGTCACCGAACCCGGTTCGGCCCGAGCGCGATTCAGCGCCTGCGTCGGCGCACCATACTGCCGTCGCACCGACGTCTCGACGCTCGACCTCACGCGGGCCGCGGCGAGGATCTTCGACGACGGCAACCGGTGTGACACGGCGCTCGATGACAGCCGCATCGGCAGCGTCATCGCTGCGAGCACGCCCGAGCATGCCAGCGCCGATGATCGACGTGCCACCGTTTCCGCCGCACCCCGCGTCCACGTCGTCGGGTGCGAGCGTGCGTGCGGCCGCCCCACCGGCGAGCATCATCTCGTCGTCGCCCCTCACAACCTGACCGACATCCTCGACCCGAACGGCCGCTCATGACCGACATCGCTCCCCCGACCCGCCGCTACGACTACGAGCGTGACGGGCGTGCCATCTATCGCGAGTCGTTCGCGACGATCCGTCGTGAGGTGACGCTCGACCACCTGCCCGAGGGCGTCCACCGTGCTGCGGTGCGGGTCGCGCATGCCGCAGGCGACGTCGGCGTCATCGACGAGATCGCCGGCAGCACGGACGTCGGCGAGGCCGCTCTCGCCGCGCTGCGCGCCGGCGCGCCCGTCATCACCGACTCGCACATGCTCGCCGCGGGCGTGACGCGCAGCCGACTGCCCGCCGACAACGACGTCATCTGTACGCTGCGCGAACCGCAGGTGCCGGCGCTCGCACAGGCCTGGTCGACGACTCGCTCGGCCGCCGCCGCGTCGTTGTGGGCACCGCACCTCGACGGCGCCGTCGTGGCCATCGGCAACGCCCCGACGGCCCTGTTCCACCTGCTCGAGATGCTGCTCGACGGCGCCCCGCGCCCAGCTGCGATCGTCGGGATGCCCGTCGGTTTCGTCGGCTCCGCCGAGTCCAAGGTCGCTCTCGCCGAGCATCGTCTCGACGACGGATCACAGATCCCCTGGCTGACCGTCCATGGGCGCCGGGGAGGCTCAGCCATGGCTGCGGCCGCCGTCAACGCCCTCGCGACCGAGCAGGAGATCCTGTGATGACGGGCAGCCTGTGGTGCGTCGGCGTCGGCCCCGGCGACCCCGAACTCATCACCCGCAAGGCCGCTCGGCTCATCGAGACCGCCGACGTCGTCGCCTACCACCGCGCCGGTCATCGTCCGAGCACTGCACGCACCATCGCGGCCGATCTCATCCCGGACGGCGTCGTCGAGGAAGAGCTCGTCTACCCCGTGACGACGGGTGAAATCGACCATCCCGGCGGCTACCACGGTGCGATGGCGGCATTCTACCTCGAGTGCGCCGAACGCCTCGGCGCCCACCTCGACGCCGGACGCAGCGTCGTCCTGCTCGCCGAGGGCGACCCGTTGTTCTTCGGTTCGTCGATGTACGTCCACGACCTGCTCGCCGAGCGTTTCGACGCCCATGTCGTGCCCGGGGTGACGTCGGTCTCCGCGGCGTCCGCGGGCCTGTCGACAGGGTTGTGCAGGCACGAGGACGTGCTCACCGTGCTGCCCGGCACCCTCCCCGTCACCGAGATGGCGCGCCGCCTCGCCGACACCGACGCCGCCGTCATCATGAAGCTGGGCCGCACCTTCGCGAACGTGCGCGAGGCACTCGCCCAGGCGGGCCTGCTCGAGCGCGCCTGGTACGTCGAGCGGGCGAGCCGTGACGGTGAACGCCTCCTCCCTGTCACACAGGTCGACCCGGCGCACGTGCCGTACATGTCGCTCGTCGTCGTGCCCGGGCTCGATCGACGCGCCGACGCCGCCGGCCGCGCGTCGGGAAGCGCGAACAGTTCGAGCCGGGCCGCGATGCAGCGAGTCCGCGGCGTGCTGCCGGCCGCAGCGACGTCCGAGAGGTCGGGCGAGCCCGGAACCGTGTTCGTCGTCGGGCTCGGGCCCGGCCCCGACGCCTGGCTGACGCCCGAGGCGGCTGACGTCCTGGGGCGCGTCTCGTACGTCATCGGCTATGCGCCGTACGTGGCCCGGGTCCCCACACGCGATGGCCTCGTCCGGCTCCCGAGCGGCAACACGGTCGAGGTCGATCGCGGCACCCAGGCACTCGAACTCGCGCATGACGGGCACGACGTCGCCGTCGTCTCCGGGGGCGACGCCGGGGTGTTCGGGATGGCGTCGGCCGTCTTCGAGGCGCGCGAGCGACCCGAGAACGCCGCGCTCGCCGGGATGCCCGTGCATGTCGTTCCCGGCGTGACGGCGGCACACGCCGCGGCCGCCCTGGCCGGCGCCGTGCTCGGAGGTGACCACGCGCTCATCTCCCTGTCCGACCGCCTCAAGCCGTGGGACGTCATCGACGCGCGCCTGCGCGCCTGTGCCCGCGCCGACCTCGCGATGGCGTTCTACAACCCGCGTTCGGCGAGCCGCCCCCATCAGTTCGCCCAGGCGCTCGCCGTGCTGCGTGAGGAACTGCCAGGCGACCGACCCGTCGTCGTCGCACGTCATGTGGGCCGCGAGCAGGAGGCCCTCGAGGTGACGAGCGTGGCTGCGCTCGACCCCGAGGCGATCGACATGGGTTGCCTCGTCATCGTCGGCTCCCAGGGCACCCGCACCACGGCCGACGGGCGCGTGTGGACGGCGCGATTCGTCCCGTCGAGGTGATCACGCCGGCGGTCGAAAAACCGTCGGGTCTCTATGGACACAGGAGACCCGCGGGCACGTAGCGTCAGGGGTATGAGCGACTTCACCCCCCACGCCGGCTCCTCCGAGTCGCCGTCGGTCACCTACCCCGACGGCTCGACGCTCGGTGTCGAGGTGGATGGGTCCCAGGTGCATCTCGTCGCACGCGGCGACGTCCACGACCTCATCCGCGACACCAACCTCTCGCCCGCCGAGGCCCATCACCTCGGGGAGGCGCTCGTCGAGGCCTCCGCCGAGGCCGGGGCTCCGGAGCCGCCCCGCCGAAACGACCCCGCCGAGATCGACGCACTGCTCGATAAGTTCGCGCTGGACGAGCCCGCCTGAGCCACGCGAGTCTGCCTCAGACAGACGTCAGGCCGACGCGGGGCGCGAGTTCGGTTGCGTGCCGTCACGAACCCCGGTTAGATGCACGTGATACCGGAACATCACCGTTCAAGGGGGAGAACGATGCGTCGAATTCTTGTCGCCGGCGCGGCTGCCGTCTGCTTGCTCGTCGAAGGCGCGGGCCCGGCGTCCGCTGCTGAACCCACGTCGGTGACTGCCGCGTCGACCAGCGTCTCGTCTGCGGCGTCAGCACGAGCCGCAGCTGTCACCTGGGGCGTTGGGACGGCAGGTGTTGCGGCGCCCGGTGCCCAGAACGTCGCGTTCGTCGACGCGTCGACGAACCATCAGTCCATCGGGCAGCAGCCCGAGCGGCGGCGCACGCCGTCCCGCAAGAAGCGTCGCAGCGGCGGGGTCGGGCGATTCTTCGGCGGGCTCGTGTTCATGTTCATCGGGTTGCCGCTGCTCGTCGTCGCCGCGCTCGTCCTGTTCTTCATGGTGCGTCGCGGTCGCAAGCAGCGCGAGCAAGCCTTCGCGCAACAGCAGCGTCGTCAGACCCAGAACGGCCCCTACCAGGCGCAACAGGGCCCCTACCCCGGCGCGAACGGCACGAACGACGTCGACGGGCAGAACCCGACGCACCGGTACTGAGCGACGCCGGTCAGGACACCGAGCGAGCAGGCCACCCGAGAGCCACCGCCGATGACGCGGTGGCTCTCGTGCGTCACGTTCGTTCGCGGCTGCAGCTGTAGAGGTGCGACTCGGCGAAGCCGTGGGCCGCGAGCGCAGGCCCGACGAGGATGACGGCGGCCTGCCGCAGCCCGGCGTCCTCGACCTGATCGGCGATGTCGGCGAGCGTGCCGCGCAGGATGAGTTCGTCGGGGCTGCTGACCTGTGAGCCCACGACGACGGGACAGTCGGTGCCGTAGTGCTCGGCCAGCTCGTGTGCGAGCCGCCGCGTGTGACGGATCGCGAGGTGGAGCACGAGTGTCGCCCCCGTCCGCGCGAAGTTCGCGAGCTCCTCACCCGCCGGCATCGGCGTCGAATCGCGCTGTGCACGCGTCAGGACGACCGACTGCGTCACCTCGGGCACCGTCAGCTCGCGTCCGACACGCGCGGCTGTGGCCGCGTAGGCCGGCACGCCCGGGCAGACGTCCCAGGCGATGCCGGCTGCGTCGAGGCGCCGGCCCTGCTCGGCCACGGCGCTGTAGACGGAAGGGTCGCCCGAGCACAGACGCGCCACGTCGTGCCCCAGCGCATCCGCGGCGACGATGTCGTCGATGATCTCGTCGAGGGTGAGGTGCTGTGTGTCGACGCGGCGCGCGCCCGGCGGGCAATGGGCGAGGACGGCGTCGTCGAGGTAGGTGCCGGCGTACAAGCACACCTGCGAACTCTCGATCAGGCGCACCGCGCGCAGCGTCAGCAGGTCGGCGGCGCCGGGGCCAGCACCGATGAAGTGAACGGTCATGTCAGATCCTTCGCGTAGCTCCACTGGACGACGGCGCGCGCGGGGCGCCAGCCGTGCAGCCGGCCGAGGGGTTCGAGGTGTTCGACGGCCAGGCGCGTGAGGTCGCCGCCACGCGTGCGCCAGGCGTGGAGGAGGATGCTCTCGCTCTCGAGCGTGACGGCGTGAGCGAGGAGGCGGCCACCGGGGCGTAGAGCCGCGAGGGCAGCGTCCACAGCCTCGGCGCTCAGCCCGCCACCGAAGAAGACCGCATCGGGAGCGCTGTCACGCGCGTCGCTCGTGCCGCGAGCGGCGCCGTCACGGCAGGGGCCGCCGGCGGTGCCATCGGGGTGCTGCACGCCGCGGACGGCGACATCGTGGACGACGACATCATGGACGCTCGCCTCGACGACGTCGACGCGATGATCGACTCCGAGGGCGCGGGCGTTCTCGCGGGCGCGTTCGGCGCGTACGGGATCGCGTTCGACGGCGACGGCGCGAGCCTCGGGCGCGGCGAGCGCCCATTCGATGCCGACGGCCCCCGAGCCGGCGCCGAGATCCCAGAGCAGCGCGCCGCGCGTGGGGCGCAATCGCGCGAGTGCCGCAGCCCGCACGTCGCGTTTCGTGATGAGCCCGTCATTGCCGAACCACGTCTCGGTGCGGCCCGGAACCGTCCCGACGACGTCGGCCGCGCCCAGTTCGTCGGGCACCTCGACGCAGACGAGGACGAGGTCGGGAATCGGCTCGGCGAGGTCGCGTTCCCCGTCGGGCCACCCCTGGGCGGTGGCCTGTAGCGACCCTTCCCCGGGCCCGCCGAGGTGCCACCAGGCCGTCAGCCTCGCCTCCGGTGCTCCCGACTGCACGAGCAGCGCGGCGAGCTCGCCCGGGCCGCGCGCGTCGGAGCACAGCACGACGAGTCGCGCTCTGGGCGTGACGAACGGGCGCACTCGCTCGATGCTGCGGCCCACCGTCGTCACGACGTCGACGCTCTCGGCCGCCCACCCCATCCGGGCGCGCGCGAGGGTCTCGCTCGACAGTGCGGGATGGACGCGAACGGCGCCCGCACCGAACTCGTCGATGAGCGTCGTCGCGACACCCGAGCGCAGCGGATCGCCGGAGGCGAGCACGACAACGCGCCCGGACGCGGCATCGTCCGTCTCGTGGGCGTCGGACGACGTGGCGCGCCCATGGGCATGGTCATCGGCATGGAACAGGAGCTCGCGCAGCCCGTCGCGCAACGGGCGCGGCCACGTGAGGCGCTCCTGGCCCTCCACCTGCGGCAGCAGCTCCAGGTGCCGTCGTCCGCCGACGACGACGTCAGCGTCCGTGACGAGTTGCCGAAGGTGGGCGGGCAGCAGCGCCCACCCACCGTCCTGGATGCCGACGACCTCGATCATGGGCGACACCCTATGCCCCGCCGGGGCCTCGGGCGGCGTCGGCGTCTGTCATGATGGGGCCGTCGCGCGCGAGGAATGCCGGTGCGAATCCGGCAGCGGTCCCGCCACTGTGATCCCCGACGGGGTAAGCCAGGACGTCGCCGCGACCACTGGCGTCGTCCGGCGTCGGTGCCCCCGAGCGGCAAGCGTGGTCACTTGCCAGGAGGCGAACTGATGCCCCGTTTTCCCTTCACCGCCGTCGTCGGCGCCGACGACCTGTCCACCGCCCTCGTCCTGACGGCCATCTCCCCCGCCATCGGCGGCGTTCTCGTCCGGGGTGAGAAGGGCACCGCGAAGTCCACGATCGTGCGTGGTCTCGTCGGCGTCCTGCCGCGGGTGGAGGTCGTCGCCGGGTGCCGCTTCTCGTGCGACCCCGCCGACCCCGCGCCGGACTGCCCGGACGGCCCGCACCCGATCGGCGCTGACGCGGCCGTCACCGCTGAGCGACGCCCCACGCGCCTCGTCGAACTCCCTGTCGGTGCGAGCGACGACCGCGTCACCGGCTCGATGGACCTCGCGCAGGCCCTCGGCGCCGGCCGCACCGAGTTCCACCCCGGTCTGCTCGCGCAGGCGCACCGCGGGCTGCTGTACGTCGACGAGGTCAATCTGCTCGCCGACCACCTCGTCGACCTACTGCTCGACGCCTCGGCGATGGGTCGCAACACCGTCGAACGTGACGGCATGTCGGTGACGCACCCGGCGCGCTTCGTGCTCGTCGGGACGATGAACCCCGAGGAAGGCGAACTGCGCCCCCAGCTGCTCGACCGCTTCGGGCTGTCGGTCGACGTCAATGCCTCCCGCGACCCCGACGAGCGGGCCGAAGTCGTGCGTCGACGTCTCGCCTTCGATGCCGACCCGGACGCGTTCTCTGCCCGCCACGCGGCAGCCGAGACCGAGCTCGGGGCACGCATCGTCCGGGCGCAGGAGGCCCTCGACGGCGTCGACCTGAGCGCGTGGGCGCTACGCACCATCGCCCGTGTGTGTGCCGGATTCGACGTCGACGGCATGCGCGCCGACATCGTCATCGCCCGCGCGGCGCTCGCCCACGCGGCGTGGTGCGAGCGCGATCGCGTGACGCGTGACGACATCCGCGTCGCCGCCCGGTTCGCGCTGTCGCACCGTCGCCGACGCGGGCCGTTCGACCCGCCCGGCCTCGACGAGGAGCTGCTCGACCGGCTGCTCGACGAAGAACCCGAACCGCCGACCGACCCCGAAGGCCCCGACGATCCGCAGCCCCCGTCGGGTGGTTCGGACGACGACCCGAACGGCGAACCGGGTGACGGTGACGACGCGCCTGACAACGACGACGACGCGCCCGGCAACGATGACGCCGGGCCTCCCCCGGCTGGCTCGCAGCAGCCACCGGCATCGAGCGATCCGGCGACTGACTCCTCGTCGGATTCGGTTGATCCGCAGCACGATTCGCCGTCCGATGCGGAGGAGTCCTCCCAGGAGCAGCCGTCCTCCCAGCAGCGAACCGGCGCAGCCGCCGCCGTCGGCACGGCCTCGGCGGGCACGCCGTACCGTCCGCGCCGTTTCGAGGTACGCGGTGTCGGTCGCGGTGAGGCCGGTCGGCGCAGCGCGGCCGAGACGACGCGCGGACGCGTCATCGGTGTCTCCCCGACGACGACCGGCCGCGTCCACGTCACGGCCACCATCACGAGCGCAGCGTCGCGTCGCACCGCGGGGACGCGGGGCCGCCTCGACATCGCGGCGCACGACGTCCGCCACGCCCGGCTGCGGGGGCGCGAGTCGAATCTCGTGCTGTTCTGCGTCGACGCCTCCGGTTCGATGGCGGCGCGCAAGCGCATGGACGAGGTGAAGACGGCTGTACTGTCGCTGCTGCTCGATGCGTACGAGCGTCGCGACAAGGTCGGGCTGGTCGCGTTCAACGGCGCCGACGCGCACGTCCTGCTCGCCCCGACGTCGTCCGTCGATCGGGCGGCCGCGGCACTGACACAGCTACCGCACGGCGGACGCACGCCCCTCGCGGAAGGGCTCACGCTGGCCGCGAGTACCCTCGAACGTGAACGCCGCCGCGACCCGCGCCGGCGCGCGCTCGTCGTCGTCGTCACCGACGGGCGTGCCACGAGCGGGCCCGATGCCCTCGCGCGCGCCCAGCGCACCGCGTCGGCGTGGCCTGGCCTCGGCGTCGACACCGTCGTCGTCGACTGCGAGAGCGGACGCTTCCGCATGCGCCTGGCCGCCGACCTCGCCCACCGCATGGGCGCGACGCACGTGCCCCTCGAGAACGTCTCCGCCGCGGGCCTCGTCGACGCCGTCGCCGCCGCTCGCGCGCCGCACGGAAAGGCCGCCTGATGCCCCAGGGAGAAACGACCGTCACCCCGGACGACGGCCTGACGACGCGTCAGCGCCGCAACCGGCCCGTCGTCGCCATCCACTACGGCGCGGGCAAGGGCAAGTCGACAGCGGCGTTCGGGCTGGCACTGCGCGGCTGGAACCAGGGGTGGTCGATCGGCGTGTTCCAATTCGTCAAGTCGGCGAAGTGGAAGATCGGCGAGCAGGAGGCGCTCATGGCGCTCGGCGAGGTGCACGAGCGCACCGGCCGGGGCGGGCCCGTCGAGTGGCACAAGATGGGTTCGGGCTGGTCGTGGTCGCGCAAGGGCGGCACCGAGGCCGACCACGCCGCGGACGCGCTCGAGGGCTGGCGCGAGATCCAGCGTCGCCTCGCGGCGGAAACCCACCGGATGTACGTGCTCGACGAGTTCACCTACCCGATCAAGTGGGGCTGGGTCGACGGCGAGGAGGTCGCGCGCACCCTGGCGGAGCGACGCGGAAACCAGCACGTCATCATCACCGGGCGCGACCCGCACCCGGCGCTGCTCGAGGTGGCCGACATCGCCACCGAGATGACGAAGGTCAAACACCCCTTCGACACCGGCCAGAAGGGCCAGCGAGGTATCGAATGGTGACGCGACTGCCGCGCGTCGTGCTCGCCGCGCCGGCGTCCGGGCAGGGCAAGACGACGGTGAGCGTCGGCGTCATGGCCGCCCTCGCCGCACGCGGCCTGCAGGTGGCGCCCGCGAAGGTCGGCCCCGACTTCATCGACCCCGGCTACCACGCGCTCGCGACAGGACGCGTCGGGCGCAACCTCGACCCGTGGCTCGTCGGCCCCGAACGCGTCGCACCGATGCTCGTGCACGGCGCGATGACGCCGGCGCCCGCCGACGTCGCCGTCATCGAGGGCGTCATGGGGCTGTTCGACGGGCGCCTCGGCACGGAGGGGTTCGCCTCGAGCGCGCACGTCGCGACGCTGACGCACTCCCCCGTCGTCCTCGTCGTCGACATCAGCTCGTCGTCGCGTTCGGTCGCCGCGAGCATCCACGGGTTGCGCACGTTCGACCCGCAGCTCGACGTCGCGGGCGTCGTGCTCAACAAGGCCGGCTCCGAACGTCACGCAGGCGAGGTGCGGCGCGCCTGCGAACGCATCGGCGTGCCGGTGCTGGGTGTGCTGCCGCGTGACGCAGGCGTCAGCGTCCCGTCACGGCATCTGGGCCTCGTCCCGGCCGACGAACGGGACGCCGCACGCGCGACACTCGACCGACTGGCCGAACGCACCGCCGCTCACATCGACCTCGATGCGCTGCTCGAGATCGCCTCGGGCGCACCCGATCTCGCTGACGAACCGTGGTCACCCGCACCCATGTCTGCGGCGCCGACGACGGCCGGGAGGGACGCCCCCGTCGTCGCCGTCGCGGGGGGTCGTGCCTTCACGTTCCGTTACGCCGAGACGCTCGAGATGATGCGCGCGCGAGGTCTCGAACCCGTCGTGTTCGACCCCGTCCGTGATCGCGAACTGCCCGCCGGCACCCGCGCGCTCTACCTCGGCGGCGGCTTCCCCGAAGTGCACGCGCGCTCGTTGGCGGCCAACACGAGCCTGCTGGTCCAGCTGCGGGACGCCGTGACGTCGGGGCTGCCGACCGTGGCCGAGTGCGCCGGGATGCTCTATCTCCTCGAGGCCGTCGACGGTCACCGCTTCTCCGGGGTACTGCCCGCGACGGCGGCGATGTCACCACGGCTGACGCTGGGCTACCGCGAGGCCGAGGCACCCGTCGACACGCTTCTCGCCGACGCGGGCACGCGGGTGCGCGGCCATGAGTTCCACCGCACGTTGACGACGCCGGCCGCCGATGACGGCGAAGGTGGGGGCCACGCGGCCTGGCTGCTCGACGCGGGTGCCGACGGCTTCTCCGCCGCCCACGGCTCCGGCAGCGAGCCCACCGTCCACGCCTCGTACCTGCACACGCACTGGGCGGGGTACCCCGAGTTGGCCGACCGTTTCGCCGCCGCCACGCATCGCGCGGCGGGCCTGGGCCTCGTCGCGACGACGCTGCTGAGCCTGCCCCGCCCGAGTGTCGACGCGCGAGCGGGCGCGGCGCTGCCGGGCGCTGCGACGCCCGGCGACGAGCATCACGGCGACGCCGAGCTCGGTGACGGGCTCGTCGACTTCGCCGTCAACGTCCGCGCGAGCACGCCCCCGGCGAACCTGCGGCACGCCCTGCGCGGCGTGCTCGACGAGGCCGCCCACTACCCCGATGCACGCACCGCCACCGACGCGGTCGCCGCGCACCATCGGCTGGCGCGTGAGCAGGTGCTCCTCACGAACGGAGCGGCCGAGGCGTTCACGCTCATCGCGCGGGCGCTGGCGCCGCGCGCACCCGTCGTCGTCCACCCGCAGTTCAGCGAGCCCGACGCCGCGCTGCGCCGCGCCGGGTGCCCGGCCCGGGCGCACGTGCTCGACGTCCGCTCCGGTGCGCACCTTGGGGGCGCTGACGTCGCGGCGCTCGACGGCGCCGATCTCGTCGTCCTTGGCAACCCGACGAACCCGACGGGCGTGCTCCACCCGCGCGCGCAGCTCGAGAAGCTGCGCGGTTCCGGACGCGTGCTCGTCGTCGACGAGGCGTTCATGGATCTCGTGCCGGGTGAGAGCGAGAGCCTCATCGGTGGCGACATGACCGGGGTGCTCGTCGTGCGATCGCTGACGAAGACGTGGTCGATCGCCGGGGTGCGCGCCGGCCATGTCGTCGGCGACGCGGCCCTCATCGCGACGCTGCGCGCGCAGCAGCCGCATTGGTCGGTCAACTCACTCGCCCTCGAGGCGACGCGGTACGCGATGACGGCCCCCGCCGCGCGTCAGGTCGCCGAGTGGGCCGAGGAGACGAGCCAGTGGCGCGAGCATCTCGACCGCGGCCTGCGTTCGCGCGGCGTGCCGGTGCTGGCGTCCGCCGCCCCGTTCGTGCTCGCGCGCGTCGGATCGGGCGCGCACGCCGCGTGGCGGGACGCCGGGTTCGCGACACGCCGCGCCGACACCTTCCCCGGCCTCGACGGCTCCTGGGTGCGCCTCGCCGTCCGAGACCCGCTGACGACGGATGCCCTCCTCACCGCGTACGACGCGTTCCGCCAGAGCGGGCAGGTTGCCTCATGACGCGCGTGTTGCTCCACGGACCGGGGGTGTTCGGCCCCAGCCTGCCCGGGATGATCGCCGAGCTCGCCCGCGCGGGGGCGCAGGTCGATGTCCTTCTGGATGTGGGCGAGAACGCGAGCGCCGGCGCTGCTCACCTCAGCTCTCCCCACCTTCAGGCTCCCGCCCCTCATGCTCCCCACCTCGACGACCTGGCCGCACGCGGGCTGTGTCGACTCGTCACGGACGCCGATCCGCTGCGCTATGACGAAGTGCGTCGCCTCACCGTCAACCAGCCCGTCAACCAGCCGGGCGAGGAGGCTCCCCACGGACCTGCCGGTGAGGCCAAGCGTCCTGGGCGAGTGACGCTCGTCGGCGGCGGCCCGGGTGATCCGGGCCTGCTCACCGTCGCCGGGCTGGGCGCGATCGAGCGCGCCGACGTCATCGTCTGCGATCGCCTCGCTCCCCTCGACGCCCTCGCACACGCCCGAGCCGACGCGACGATCATCCACGTCGGCAAGATTCCGCGCGGCGCGTTCACGCCGCAGGAGGAAATCAACCGGTTGCTCGTCGAGCACGCGCTCTCCGGGCGTGACGTCGTGCGGTTCAAGGGCGGCGACAACTTCGTCTTCGGTCGCGGCGGCGAGGAGGTGATCGCCTGTCGAGACGCCGGTCTCAGCGTCGACGTCGTGCCGGGGGTGACATCGGCGATCGCCGTGCCGGCGCTCGCCGGCATCCCCGTGACGCACCGGACGTCATCGCAGGGGTTCACGGTCGTCTCGGGGCACGTCGCGCCCGGCGACCCGCGCTCGGATCTCGACTGGGCCGCACTGGCCTGCACCTGCACCACCCTCGTCGTCCTCATGGGCGTCGCGCACCTGCGCGCCATCGCATCGGCACTCGTCGACGGTGGCCTGCCCGCCTCGACGCCCGCCGCAACGATCGCCGACGGCGCCATGCCGAGCGAGCGACGCGTCGTGGCGACCCTGGCGACGTTGCCGGACGCCGTCGCCGACGCCGGCCTCGGCGCACCTGCCATCACCGTGATCGGCGACGTCGTCGCAGCTCTCGACGGCACCCGGCTCCATGCGTCGTCCGACGACGCCGGAGCGGTGTGATGAGCGACGCTGTCGTGACCCGACCGGCACGGGAGGGGCTGCGCCTCGCGACGGGGACGTTGAGCGTCATTCCCGTCGGCGCGATCCCGCCGATCACCACGCCGGTGGCGCGCTGGGCGATGACCCTCGCGCCCCTGGCCGCCGTCCCGCTCGCTGTGGTGACGTCGCTCGTCCTGTTCGTCGGGCACTGGGTCGACGCGCCTCCGCTCGTGGCCGGTTTCTGCGGGGTCGCTGCCCTCGCGGCCGGCACGCGCGCCATGCACGTCGACGGATTGGCCGACACCGTCGACGGATTCGGCGCGGGGTGGAACCGGGAGCGCGCCCTCGAGGTGATGAAGCGTGGCGATGTCGGGCCGATGGGTGTCATCGCCGTCGTCGTGACGGCCGGCGTGCAGGCGGCGTGCTTCGCGGCGCTCCTCGACGCGCCGTGGCTGGCCGGCGCCGCCGTCATCGTCTCGCGGGTGGCGTGCACGACCCTCGCCCACCGACGGTGGAACGCCGCGCGGCCCGACGGGATGGGCGCCGTCGTGCTGTCGGCCGTCCGAACCCCGGAGCTCGCCGCCGTAAGCGTCGTGGGATGGCTGGTGCTCGTCGGCGGATCTGCCCTGGCTGATGGCTCAGGTGACGATAGGTTCTCCACCGGCGCAACGCTTCTCGCCGCTCCCCTGGTCGCCTCGGCGGCCGCCGGCATCGCGCTGGAGTGGCTCGCTCGTCGCGCGACGCGCACCTTCGGCGGCCTGACGGGTGACGTCATGGGAGCCGGCATCGAGGTGGCCCTCACCGTCATGCTCATCGTCCTCACGCTCGGAGTCTGGCGATGAGCGCCCCGCGCCGCGTCCTCATCACCGGCGGCGTGCGCTCGGGCAAGTCGACGTACGCCGAACGCCTGCTGTGGGAGGCGCCCACGACGTACCTGGCCACGGGGCCGACACGTCCCGACGATGACGAGTGGCGTGCCCGCGTCGCAGCCCATCAGCAGCGGCGGCCGTCACACTGGTCGAGCCTCGAGTCGGTCGATGTTCCCCGCGCGCTCACCGAGATCCACGGTCCGTGTCTGCTCGACGACGTCGGCTCGTGGCTGACGTCCGCCCTCGAGGAGTCCGGCGCCTGGGTTTCTGACACCGGCGAAGGCCCTCGCCGAGGCGACGAGGAGCCATCGACGCCCCCGCCCCCGTCGATGCCGACGTGGCACCAGCGGTACGCCGCCCGGGCCGATGCCTTCGTCGCGGCGATCGCGGCGTTCGAACACGACCTCGTCATCGTGACGAACGAGGTGGGCTTCGGTCTCGTCTCTCCCTACCAGTCGGGGCGCCTCTTCACCGACGAGCTGGGCCGCCTCAACCAGCGCCTCGCGCGAGCGTGCGACGACGTCGTCCTCGTCGTGGCGGGTTGCCCCCTCGTGATCAAGGGCGAGCCCAAGAACCCATCGGGGGCATCGTGAGCCATCCTCTTCTCCTGCGACTCGCGCACCTCGGCGGTGCGGTTTCGCGCTGCGCGACGACCACCGCCGCGGCAAAGTTCTTGACGCGGACAGGGCTTCTGAGGCGGACAGCGCGCGCGAGCGCCGGCTGCGATCCGACCGCGGCCGGTGTGGCGCTCGGGTATCTCGCCGACCGGCGCTGGGGTGACCCGGCCCGGCATCACCCCGTCGCCTGGTTCGGTGGCTGGGCGGCGGCCTGCGAGCGCCGGCTGTGGGCGCCGCGACGCTCGCGGGGCATCGCGTATCTCGTCGTGACGCTCGCTCCGCCGGTCGCCGGCGCGCTCGTTCTCGATCGACGTCGGCCGCTGATGCGCACCCTCATCACGGCGCTGGCGACGTGGGCGGCCCTCGGCGGACGTTCGCTGGAGCGAGAGGCGATGGCGGTGCACGACCTGCTCGCTGCCGACGACCTTAACGGCGCTCGTCACCGCATTCGCTCGCTCGTCGGACGCGACACGTCGCAGGCCGGACCCGACGAGTTGGCCCGGGCCGTCGTCGAGTCGCTTGCCGAGAACCAGTCGGATGCCGTTGCGGCAACCCTCGTCTGGGGCGCGGCGTTCGGGGCGCCCGGCATCGTGCTGCACCGCTGCGCCAACACGCTCGATGCGATGATCGGGCACCGGACCGAGCGGCTCGAGCAGTTCGGTTGGGCCGCAGCACGACTCGACGACGTCCTCAACGCCGTCCCGGCCCGTGTGAGCGTGCTCGCGACGACGATCAGCTGTGTCGTGGCGGGCGAGCCGTCGCGCGTGCGTGACGTCGTGCGCGCCGTCCGCCACGATGCCCCCGCGCATCCGAGCCCCAACGCCGGGCCCGTCGAGGCCGCCGCCGCGGGCGCACTCGGGGTGCGCCTCGGCGGAACGAACGTGTACGCCGGTCGCACCGAGCATCGTGGTGAACTCGGCGACGGACGCGCGGTCGACGTCACCGACATCCCGCGTGCGGTACGGCTCACCCGACGCGTCGGACGCACGGTCCTCGTCCTCGCGCTCGGCGCGCGTCTCCTCGCGGGGCGTCGCACGATGAACTGACCGGTTCGCGTGTGCGGGCACAGCCGAACCTCGTGCGTGTTCGAACGCAGGAAAAGCCCCGCTCGTCAGCTCCGCAGGAACGTCACGACCTCGTCGAGCGTGCTCACCTCACGCAGCCCGGCCGGTGCCGCGGGGCGTGCGACGACGACGACGGGGACACCGAGTTCGCGTGCTGCGGTGAGCTTCGCGGCGGTGTAGCTGCCGCCGGAGTCCTTCGTCAGGAGGACGTCGACGGCGTGCTCCCGCATCGTCGCGATCTCGGCGTCGACGTCGAACGGCCCGCGGGTGTGCAGCACCGTCCACGCCTGCGGCGCGGGGACGTCGAGCGGTTCGACGATGCGCACGAGCGCGGCCGTGTCGTCCCAGCCGAGGTAGTGCTCGAGTGTCTGACGCCCTGTGGTCACGAACGGGCGACGCCAGCCTTGCGCGTCGACGAGCGCCTGCGCGCCGGCGTAGGTGCTGACCCAGTGCCAGGTGGGCGCATCCGGGTGCTCACGCCAACTGGGGCGCGCGAGGCGCACGAGCGGGACGTCGGCGGCCGCGCAGGCAGCCACCGCGTGGGAACGCATCGTGACCGCGAACGGGTGCGTCGCGTCGACGACGTGCGTGAAGCGGTCGTCGCGCAGCGCCGCCGTCAGCCCTGCGACGCCGCCGAACCCGCCGATCCTGACGTCGCCGACCGGCAGCCTTGGCCGCGACACGCGCCCGGCCAGGGAACTGACGAACGCGATCCCCAGCTCGTCGAGGCGAGCTGCGAGAGCGCGGGCTTCACTCGTTCCGCCGAGGACGAGCACCTTCGTCGATGACACGCCCGCAGCCTACCGACCCGTGCCCCGACAACGCCGTCGGCCCCCCTCACCGCAGTGAGAGGGGCCGACGTTCAACGGGTGAGAGCCGTGGCTCTCAGCTGATCGCGTGGATCAGTTGCCCGTGAGCTTCTCGCGCAGAGCAGCCAGCGCCTCGTCGGAGGCGAGGGTGCCTTCGGCCGGAGCCGAGCTCGAGCTGGAGCTCGACGACGAGGAGGACGAACCCTGCGAGCTGGAGCCCGAGTTCGACGACGAGTACGACGTCGGGGCGGTCTCGCCGGATGCCGCAGCCTCAGCGTCGTCCTTGCGGGCCTGCTCGATCTGGGCCTGGTGGGCCTCCCAGCGCGAGTGGGCCTCGGCGTACTGCTTCTCCCACTTCTCACGCTGCGCGTCGAAGCCCTCGAGCCACTCGTTCGTCTCCGGGTCGAAGCCCTCGGGGTACTTGTAGTTGCCCTGCTCGTCGTACTCCGCAGCCATGCCGTACAGCGTCGGGTCGAACTCGGAGGCGGCAGCGCCGTCCTCGTTCGCCTGCTTCAGCGACAGGGAGATGCGGCGACGCTCGAGGTCGATGTCGATGACCTTGACGAAGATGTCGGAACCGACGGTGACGACCTGCTCGGGCAGCTCGACGTGACGCTCGGCGAGCTCGGAGATGTGGACGAGACCCTCGATGCCGTCCTCGACCCGCACGAACGCACCGAACGGGACGAGCTTCGTGACCTTGCCCGGCACGACCTGGCCGATGGCGTGCGTGCGAGCGAAGTGCTGCCACGGGTCTTCCTGCGTCGCCTTGAGCGACAGCGAGACGCGCTCGCGGTCCATGTCGACGTCGAGCACCTCGACGGTGACTTCCTGACCGACCTCGACGACCTCGGACGGGTGGTCGATGTGCTTCCAGGACAGCTCGGAGACGTGGACGAGACCGTCGACGCCACCGAGGTCGACGAACGCACCGAAGTTGACGATCGAGGACACGACGCCGGAGCGGACCTGGCCCTTCTGCAGCTCCTTGAGGAACGTCGTGCGAACCTCGGACTGCGTCTGCTCGAGCCACGCACGACGCGACAGAACCACGTTGTTGCGGTTCTTGTCGAGCTCGATGATCTTGGCCTCGATCTCCTTGCCGACGTACGGCTGCAGGTCGCGGACACGACGCATCTCCACCAGCGACGCAGGGAGGAAGCCGCGCAGGCCGATGTCGAGGATGAGACCACCCTTGACGACCTCGATGACCGTACCGGTGACGACGCCGTCGTCTTCCTTGATCTGCTCGATCGTGCCCCAGGCGCGCTCGTACTGCGCACGCTTCTTGGACAGGATCAGGCGGCCTTCCTTGTCCTCCTTCTGGAGGACGAGAGCCTCGACGTCGTCGCCGACCTTGACGACCTCGCCCGGGTCGACGTCGTGCTTGATCGAGAGCTCGCGCGAGGGGATGACACCCTCGGTCTTGTAACCGATGTCGAGGAGAACCTCGTCACGGTCGACCTTGACGATGACACCTTCGACGATGTCGCCGTCGTTGAAGTGCTTGATCGTCGCGTCGATCGCGGCGAGCAGCTCCTCCTCCGAACCGATGTCGTTGACAGCGATCGGGGACGTGGTGGTGGAAGTCATGTGTAAGAAGTAACTTTCGGTGGGCAATTCGGGAGGCGAGACCATCTGGCGCGACAACGCGCAGGCGGACCGCCTCTGCGGACAAATCGAAACAACGTCTCGGGCGCGCCCGACCCCGTCTGCGAGCAACGGGGAGCGTGGGCACGTACGACACGCCCTCTCATCCTAGGCACGCGGGGCCATCAGGGCCAAATGGGCAGGGCATCGTAGCGTGGGTTCATGCAGACCCCCGACCGTGCCGGACGCTTCGACGTCGACGCAGCCTCCTCCGCCCGCGGAAATCGCTCGTGGTGGGACGCCGAGGCGCGCGACTATCTCGACGAGCACGGTGCCTTCCTCGGTGACGCCGAGTTCGTCTGGGGGCCGGAGGGGTGGCAGGAGGACGAGCTCCACGTCCTCGGCGAGCCGAGCGGCCTCGCGGGCCGCGACGTCCTCGAGTTCGGTGCCGGCGCCGCGCAGGCCGGACGCTGGTGCGCCAGGCAGGCTGCACGCGTCGTCGCGACGGACCTGTCCGGCGGGATGCTGCGCACGGCCGCGCAACTCGACGCCCGCACCGGCACGTCATTGCCGCTCGTGCAGTGCGACGCGAGCCGACTGCCGTTCGCGGACGCCTCCTTCGACGTCGTCTTCTCGGCCTTCGGCGCCGTTCCGTTCATCGCCGACACCGAAGCCCTCATGCGGGAACTGGCGCGCGTCACGCGCCCAGGCGGGCTTGTCGCGTTCTCGACGACGCACCCCGTCCGCTGGAGCCTGCCCGACGTGCCCGACGCCGCCGGGCTGACGATCCAGCACTCGTACTTCGACACGACGCCCTACGCCGAGACGGCGGGCGACGACGTCGTCTACGTCGAGCACCACCGCACTCTCGAACAGCGCGTGCGCGAACTGCTCGACGCCGGGCTCGTACTCGAGCAGTTGCGCGAACTGCCGTGGAAGGAGTCGAACGAGTCGACCTGGGGTGGCTGGAGCCCCCTGCGCGGACGTCTCGTGCCCGGCACGCTCATCCTCGCCGGCCGCAGACCTGCCTGAAGGATGAAGTCGCGCGAATACCGCCAACAGGGTCGGCCGCGGCCGGGATCGGCGTCAGCGGTTGAGGATCTCCTCGGTCTGACCGGGCGTCAGGACCGGAGCCGACGCGGCCTCGGTGCGAAACCACTCGATGGTGCGCTGCAGCCCAGTCTCCACGGGAACCTGCGGTGACCAGCCGAGCAGGCGCTGCGCCTTCGTCGTGTCGGGGCGACGGACCGTCGGATCGTCCGTGGGGCGCTCGATGAACTCGAGTGTCGAGGATGAGCCCGCCAGCTCGATGATCCACTGCGCGAGGTCGCGCATCGAGATCTCGTGCGGGTTGCCGATGTTGACCGGGCCGGGGTCGTGCGTCTCGAGCAGCATCGCGAGGATGGCCGCGACGAGGTCGTCGACGTAGCAGATGGACCGCGTCTGCTCACCGTCGCCACTGACCGTGACCGGCTCACCGGCGAGGGCCTGACGGACGAAGTTCGGGATGGCGCGACCGTCGTTGGGCCGCATGCGCGGGCCGAACGTGTTGAAGATGCGCACGATGCCGGCATCGACCCCGCGCGCCTCGCGGTAAGCGAGCACAAGCGCTTCCGCATATCGCTTGGCCTCGTCGTAGACGCCGCGCGGGCCGACCGGGTTGACATGACCCCAGTACGTCTCGGGTTGCGGGTGCACCTGAGGGTCGCCGTACACCTCGGACGTCGAGGCGAACACGAGCCGGGCGCCCTTGCGCGCCGCGAGTTCGAGCGCGTTCTGCGTGCCCTGCGAACCGACGCGCAGCGTCTCGATCGGCAGCTTGAGGTAGTCGACCGGTGAAGCCGCCGACGCGAAGTGGAGGATGCCGTCGACGTCACCGTCGACGTCGAAGGGCTCCGTCACGTCGTGCTCGATCAGCTCGAAACGACCTGAAGCCTTCAGCTGCCTGACGTTCGCGCGGCGCCCGGTCACGAGGTTGTCGACGGCGACGACCTCGTGACCGCGTGCGACGAGCGTCTCGGACAAGTGCGAGCCGAGGAAGCCCGCACCTCCCGTGATGACGATCCGCATGCTCAGTACTGGCCCCGCTCATCGGCGGAGTGCGCGCCACGCGACTGCGGGTGGTCACCGAACACGAGCGTGGAGTCGTCGTCGTGGCGCACGTCGTCGACCTCGCGCTCGTCACGGCGCTCATGACGGGCGGCGCGACGCTCACGGCCGGCACGCAGCGAGACGAGTAGGCCGAGCAGCAGCGCGAACAGACCGAGCAGCCCGAGCAGCAGCGGAGCCCACAGGCGCAGGATCTTGAGCTGGCTCGACTTCGTCTTGTAGTCGTCGACGTTCTTCTTGATCGTCTCGTCGGTCATCGTCGAGGTGGTGAGCATCGCGTCGACGGGCTTCGCGTTCGGCACCTCGAGCGTCTGGTGCTGCTTCTCCTGCAGCTTCATCATGACGCCCGTCTCCGGCTCGACCCACACCGTGCGGTCGTTCGTGTAGTACCGGTCGGCGAGCTTCGAACCCTTGGGCAGACCGAAGACCTCACCCGGGACGTCCATCGTCGTGAACTTCGTCTTTGGGATCGTCTGCGTGAACTTGTACGTCTTCAAACCCTTGATGTCCTCAGAACCCGCGTACTTCATCGGGAAGGCCTTGCCGAGCGTCGAGTCCCAGTAGCGGTAGGTCTTGTTCTTGTCGACCTGGAACGGGAACTTGATCGTCTGGCCCTCGTAATTGGTGGGCTTGCCGTCGAGCATGTTGCCGCTCCACTTGACGGCCTCACCCGAGGACTTGTCGACGGCGTACTGCTGCGTCGAGGCGTCCATCGGCGGCGGCGCCGTCTGGCCCTTGTCGTTGACGTTGTCCGTCGTCTGCCACTGGTCGATGACGATGACGTCGCGGCCGAGCTCCTTGGAGGCCTTCTTCGTCATCTCCTTGTTGGCGACGACGGTCGCCTTCGTGATGATCTTGCCCGACCCCGGCTTGACCGTGTCGGCGTCGAAGTAGCTGGCGTGATCGTCGGTGACCGTCTGCTGGGTGTTCTGATCACTCGGGATCACGGCCAGCTTCGGGTACGCGTAGAACCGCATCAGGAGCGCCATCGTCAGGAAGAACGCACCGAATCCGATCATGACTGCGGCTTTGCGCACGGGAGAGCCTCCTAGGCAGGGACTGGAACTTACGCGACGGTAACACCTGCAGCAGGGGCAATGTGACCGATTTCACCAACGAGATGGAATTGTGCCCGTTTCGTCATCCACGAGCGAATCGACCACCCCGGCGAGCCCGATCGTCGGCTCGCATCGCACGAACCGCACCCACGCGGCTGCGGCGGCTGCGGCATCCGTCTCGGCGTCACCGACCATGACGCTGCGCTCGCGCGACACGTGCGGATTCTCGTCGAACAGCTCGCACAGCAGGCCGGGCGCCGGCTTGCGGCACACGCAGGTGTCGGCCGCGTGCGGGCAGAGGCGGACGTCGTCGATGCGGCCACCGGCGGCCTCGACCTCGGCGATCAGCCGTGCGTTGACGGCGCTCAGCTGCGCCCACGTCAGCCGTCCCGTCGCAAGGCCCTGCTGGTTGGTGACGACGACGATCGCGCAGCCCGCAGCGCTCAGGCGCGCCACCGCGTCGACGGCCCCCGGCAGGAGCGCGAAGTCGTCGGGCGTGCGATACCCGGGGGCGAGGGCGTTGAGTGTGCCGTCACGATCGAGCAGGACGACGTCGTACGGGGCGCCGGCCCCGGGACGCGGCAGGCGCGTGTGGGTGCGTCCGCTCGGATCGGGGCTCACGCGCCGGGCTGGCTGAGATCGTCGACGGCCTCGCACCACGCGTGCGCCCACAGCATGTGGACCTCCTGGATGCGCGGCGTCTCGTGTGACGGCACGACGAGGAGGTGGTCGACGTCGTCGCGCAGGTGCTCTCCCCCGGCGCCCGTCATCGCGATCGTCGTGATCCCGAGCTCGCGCGCTGCGGCCAGGGAAGCGACGATGTTGGGGCTGCGTCCGCTCGTCGACATCGCGACGTAGACGTCGCCCGCGCGCCCGAGGCCGCGCACGCCGCGGACGAACACCTGCCCGTAGCCGTAGTCGTTGCCGATGGCCGTGACCGACGACAGGCTCTCGGCGAGGTTGATCGCCGGCAGCGGCGCACGATCGTGGACGCACTTGCCGAGGAACTCCGCGGCGACGTGCGAGGCGATCGCCGCGGAGCCGCCGTTGCCGGCGACGAGGATCTTGTGTCCGCCGGTGAGCGCGTTCGTCACCGCCTCCCCCGCGGCGACGACCTGCGCGTGCAGCGCCGCCTCGCGCACGGCGTCGACGAGCTGCGCCCACGCGGCGATACCGCCGTCGAGACGTGAGGTGAGCGCGGGCGAGGCCGCGCCGTCGGCCAGGGTGTGGATGGGGTGCTCCATCAGCTCTGCCCCCTCCACGTCGTGACACCGTCATGGCTGAAGATCGGCTCGCTCACCGTGAGGCCGAGGTCGATGAGCTGCTGGGCGACGATGTGACGGCGCTCGAACTCGCAGATGAACACCATGTGGCCGCCGCCGCCGGCACCCGTCACCTTGCCGCCGAGCGCGCCGTGGTCGAGGGCGCGGCGCATCGCCTCGTCGATGAGCGGCGTCGTGATGCGCGACGACATCTTCTGCTTCTCGCGCCACGCCTCCCCGAGCAGCCTGCCGATCGTGTCGACCTCGCCGCGCACGAGCGCGATCTTCATCCGCTCGGCGAGTTCCTTCTGCGCCCGCAACCCCTCGAGGGCCTCGGCGTTGCCCGTCTCGTAGCGGCTGCGCTGATCCTCGATGATGTGGTCGCTCACCCGCGTCCGCCCGGTGAACGCCAACAACATGTTGTGCTCGAGCTCGTGGACGGTGGCGCTGCGCACGCGCAGCGGGTTGACGACGACCTGGTCGGCGGTGAACTCGATGAAGTTGAACCCGCCAAACGCTGCGGCGTACTGATCCTGCGAACCGCCGGGAATGCCGAGATCCTCGCGTTCGAGGCGATAGGCGAGCTCGGCGATCTCGTACTGCGTGAGGTCGAGGCCGCAGTGCTGCGCGACGAGGCCGATGACGGAGACCATGACGGCGCTCGAACTGCCCAGCCCCGAACCGGGGGGCGCCGCGGTGTGGAGGAAAAGGTCGAACCCGCTGACGGGTAGCGCACCCGGCACCTCGCGGATGCGAGCTATCGCGGCCTTCGGCAGATCGAGCTCACCGTTGTACTCGACCGGGTCGTCGACGCCGAAGCCGATCGAGTAACCGAAGTCGAGCGACTGCACCGTGATGCGGCCGTCTGTGCGCGGACGCAGCGTCGAGTACGCGAACTGGCTGAGGGTGCCTGACAGGACGCAGCCGCCCTCGCGTTCGGGGAAAGGCGCGACGTCCGTGCCACCCCCGGCGAAACTGACGCGCAGCGGCGCTCGCGCACGCAGCACCGGACGTCGGTAGTCGACGTACGCCCGACCCTCGGGCGAAGGCCCGGGAGAAGATTCGGGGGTGGATCGCGCCTCGTCGTTCATGGGCGGCTAGCCTCCATTCGATGATGCGTGCCGGACGCACGCTACCCGATGGTAGATGTGAGGGAGGGCACATGCAGCGCATTCCATGGATCGATCCGCTGCGAGGCGTCGCGGCCGGGCTCGTCCTCGTCTCCCACGTCGCCTACTGGAGCGGCGGTTCGAGCATCGACGGCGTCGGGCGTCTGCTCGCCCGCGGTGACGTCGGCGTCGCCGTCTTCTTCGCCGTCTCGGCCTACCTGCTGACGCGTGGTGCGAGCGCGGGGACGGCCCCGACGAGGCACTACTGGCGCAAGCGCGCCGCACGCATCCTGCCGGCCTATCTCGTCGCGCTCACGGCGGTCGTCGTCGTCACGCTGGCGGTCGAACCGGGTGCGGTCGGCGTGCGCTCGGCGCTGTCACACCTGACGCTGCTGCAGGGATACGCGGGCGAGTCGTTCCGTGGATTCACGCAGGCCTGGAGCATCACGACGGAGGTGACGTTCTACGCCCTCGTGCCGCTGATCTGCCGGTGGTTGCGCGGCTGTCGCCGTGACGGTCGCTCTCCGCTGCCGGTCCTGATGTTCGTCGCCGTCGCCGGTCTCGTCGTGCAGACACTCGCCGCCTCGAGCGGACGAGCGAACCTCGGGGCCGTCAGCACGAGCGTCATTGGACACGCCGCGTGGTTCGCCGTCGGTGTGGCGGCGGGGTGGGTGTTCACGGCCGACCCGACGACCGGCGGGTCAGGCCGCCGGGCGCGGATGGGGCTCGCGGTGCGTGAGGCGTCGCCGTCAGCACTGCTGGGATGGGCGGGCGTCACGTACGTCGCGGTGGCCACACCGCTCGGCGGGCCGATCCACCTCGAGACACCGACGCACGGGCAGGCGCTCGTCAAGGAACTCGCGTACGCGCTCATCGCGGCGTTGCTGCTCGGCGCGGCCGTCCGAGCTTCGGAAGACGAGACGTGGCCGACGCGCGCCGAGGCGCAGGCCCTGCTGAGCGGCGCGGGCGACGTCAGCTACGGCCTGTTCCTGTGGCATGTTCTCGTGCTGCAGGTGCTGTTCGCGACCCTGCACCTGACCTTGTTCCACGCACCGTTCGCTCTCGTGCTCATCGTGACGCTCGTCGTGTCACTCGCACTGGCGCGACTCAGTTGGCGCGTCGTCGAAGCACCCGCCATCCGCTGGGCACACCGCTCACCTCGAGGCTGAACACGACGAGCGCGAGCGCCGTCAGCACCTGGCCGGAGACCGCGCCGAGCGATCCGCGATCGACGACGCCGAGCGCCGCCATGATCGGGCCGACCGTGACCATGAGCGCGATGACGAGGACCCGCCGTCGACGCCGCGGCACGAAGCAGGCGACGAGGACGACGGGTATCGCCACCCCTCCCAGGAGTGCCGCCGCGATGGCGGTGAGGACGGCAAGCGCGAGGGCGGCGCGGGGGCGCGAGGCCGGCACGGCAGATTCTGCTTGCGCTGCGAGTGCCCGCGGTGTCTGCAGCGCGAAGTCGTCTGAGGCTTCCTGGCGGCGTATCGGCGCAGCGCGTCGCGATGACGCCGCGGTACGCCACGTCGTGGCAATGAGCAGCACGAGGCACGCGAGTGCGCAGGCCGCACCGACGACGAGGCTGAGGCGGTGGAGGTGCTGCGGTGCGAAGACGAAGCGTTGTCCGGGTGCGGCGTGCTCGGCGCCCTGACGCCATCCGTCGAGGGTCACGAGGCGCGTGCTACCGGCGGGCGTGCCAGATGCCGGGGTGGGGGATGCCGGGTCGAGAGCCCAACCGGCGTTGGCGCCCCGCGTCGAGGCGAGCGTCGGGTCACCCCGCGTGCCCGTGCTCGAAGCCGCGGTGAGTCCGAGCTGTTCCCTGGCCGCCGCGGCGGCCGGAACAAGTGTCACACGTTCGACCTCAGGTGAAACCTTCAGGTTGACCTCGCCGGCAGGCAGGGCGATCAACCTCGTTCTCCCCGCAGCATCGGCCCCTCCAGCAGGCGCTCCGGCAGGCTGCCAGGCGCCGGATCCAGACCTCATCATGAGGGGCTCTCGCACCGATCCGGGCGCCACGCCAGCCTTGAACGTCAGCGTGACGTTCATGGTCGCGGCACGCGAGACCGTGAATGCTCGCGTCCACGCACCGTCATCCTCCGAGGCCAGCGCGTGACCGTCGAACCAGGGATGCGTGCGCGTCACGACGACGCCGTTTCGGGTGCCATCGACGGTGCCCGGCAGGTGTACGACGCTGACGACGGGGCGGGTGGAGCGCACCTCGACCAGCCCGACGGCTGCATTCTTCGTGCCCGTCCCCGGCGCCGCGCGCGGGGTGACCGCGACCGCGCGCGTCCCGGCCGGCACGTCGATTCTCCAGGTGCTACCCGCGCCTTGCTGCGGCTTCACGGATCGCCCGTCGGTGAGCACGTCGACGCTTGCCATCCGCGCGTCGCCCGTGGCCGCAGGGACGAGCGTCATCGTCTGAGCGGGGGCGCCGCCGTCCCACGTCACGCTCAGGGTGCCGGGCCGGTCGGCGCGCGTCAGCCAGCGCGTGGCGTCGGAGCCGTCGAACGCCGCGTCCGCAGACGTGCCCGGGCCGAGGTAGAGCGAGGCGAACGGGTCGGCGGTCGACGATGTCGCCTCGATGCGCGAGGCGCCGGTGACGCTGCGGACGCTGCTGCCCGCGTCACGGCCGGGGAAGTCGAGGTCGTGCGCGCCGACGCGCGTGGGCGCGGGGTCATCGGCGGTGAGGGCAGGCCCGAAGGCCCGTCCGACGACCTGGCCGTTGTTGTACGCGCGGCGTCGCACATCGTCGGTGATCCACCCGTCGGCACGGCCCGTGACGAACGGGCTCCTCGCGCTGACGCCGACGCCGGCGAGCGTCAGCGTAGACTCCGGACCGCCGAGGACGGAGACCGCAGCGCCCGTAGTCGACGGTGTGGGGGCCAGGTCGAAGACGTCGTAGCGCGTGGCGCCGCTGCCGTGGACGCGATGGGCGCTCACTCCGTCGGCGTGTGTCAGGGCTGCGACGTACGCCTGCGGCGGTGATGTCTGCTGCGACGTCGAACTCCCCCAGCGCACGACGATGCGGTGCACCCCCGCCCGTGCCGCCGCCTGCACGGCCTCGCTCGCCCGTCCCCGATCACTCGCGGAACCCGGCGCGAGGGCCGTGTCGACGGCATCGACGAGCCGCTGCGCACCCGGGTGGTAGAGCGGAGCCGAGGCGCGCACGACGATGGGCGACGCGGCGAACGCCGTGAGCGGTTCGTCGGTGGCGTTCCCCCAGTCCGCCTGGGCCGAGCGTGTCGACGGCAGGACGAGACTTGATCCGCCGTCGCGGGCTGCCGCGTCGTCCACGTCTCGGGCGGTGGCGACGAGCGAGGCCGGCCACGCGCGCACGCCGTTCGCGTCACCGAGACGCCCGACGAGCAACGGTGCCAGCGTGCCGACGAGAACGACGAGGATGCCGGCCCGCGCCACCCACGCGGTGCGTGCGGCGCGAGGGTGATCCGCACGAGTTTTCCTGCGCGCCAGCGCATCCCACGCCGCACCAACGCCGATGGCCAGGGGCAGTCTGGCGAGCGGGTCGAGCTTGTGAACGTTGCGCGCCGCAGCGAGCGGGCCGTCGAGCAGATCGCGCATCAGACCGGAGAACGGGCCGCTCGGCGTGCCGGCGTAGGGCAGGGCCATGCCGACGAGGCCGCCCGCGAGCAGGACGACCCAGGCGTCGCGGACGCGGCGCGCGGCGCGGATGACGTCATCCGACGCGCCCCGCGAGGCACCACCGCGCGTCGTCATGATCCCTGCGAGCGCGATGCCGGCGAGCGTCGAACCTGCGACGATGCTGAGGGTGCCCTGCGCGACGACCCACCCCGACTGCCAGACGGGGTGACCGTCGGCGTCGACGATGTAGGCGACCCAGTCGGACGCACCGCGCAGGATGGCGGGCAGCGTCGTCACGGCCGTCGTGATGCGCGCGGTCTCGATGAAGTCGAGGAACGGGTAGGCGTACCCGCCGAGGACGACGAGGGGCCCGAGCCACCAGGCGCTGCCGAACGCGGCGCCGATCACGTACGCGCCGACGAGGCGCCACTCGCGCGTCACGACGAGCGCGAACAATCCGGCGCCGAGGACGGCGACGAGCGACGCCGTCGCGTTGACGCCGCCGAGGCACGCGACGAGCACACCGGTGGACGCGAGCAACCTGATGTGGCGGCCGCTGCGCCATCCCCACCACACGGCAAGGACGAGCCACGGCAGCAGCATGCCCGGCCACGTCTCGACGCTGAGTTCCGACAGCAGCGTCAGCACGCGTGCGCTCAGCGCGTACGCGACACCGGTGACGCAGGCCGCCCCCCCGCTCAGCCCGGCGATGCGGCGCGCGACGAGGGCCGCGCCGAGAAAGCCGACGACGAGGATGAACGACCACCACGCGCGCTGCGCCGCCCAGCCGGGCACGCCGAGCGAGTGCAGGACGCCGAAGAACGGGCCCATCGGGAACAGGTAGCCGTAGGCCTGGTTCTGCAGTTCGCCGAAACCCGAGTGCGTCGACCACGCGTCGAGCGAGCGCGCGAGGTAACGCCACGGCGAGACGACGAGGTCGACCTTGGTGTCCGGCTGGATGACGCCCGGCTGCACGAGCCACGGCACGAACGCGAGGACCAACGCGACGCGCAGCGCGAGCAGCCGTGCGCGCGTCGCGTTCATCCGCGGCGCACGAGGACGAGCAGGTTCCACGTGACGATCTCGCGCAGCCCCGGCACCCGCAGGACGGCGCGAGCGGCATCCGGCCAGTAGCGGGGACGGGCGTCGATCAGCTCACCGCCGCGCTGCTCGACCGATCGCGCCCAGGCGAGCCCCTGCGCGACGCTCACCCGGAAAAGGCCCTCGTCGACGAGGTTCTTCGGTGGGTGGCCATGCCGACGCTCGTAGCGTCGCGCCGCCCGTTCGCCGCCGAGCCAGTGCCACGGCGACGTCTCGTGCCCACCCCACGGGCTCAACCAGTTCGTGTACGCGAGGAACAGCACGCCCCCCGGCGCAAGTGCGTCGAGCAACGAATCGGCGACCGCTTCGGGGCGTCTCACGTGCTCCCACAGGTTCGAGCTGAACACGACGTCGAAGGTTCGCGGTGCGAACGGCAGGTGCTCCGCGTCCGCGACGACGCCGCCGTCACGCACCGAGGGGACGCTCGCGTCGGCGTCCAACGGCACATAGTGGGCGCCGGCCGCGAGGAAGGCGTCCGCGAACTCGGACGGACCCGCGCCGACGTCGAGCACGCGCGCACCGTCGAGGTCGATGTGCTCGGCGAGGATCGCGATCGAGTCGTCGGCGAGAGCCGAGTAGAAGCGGTGCGGGTCGCTCTGCTCGACGAGGAACGCACGGAACAACCGGACGCTGCGCCCGAGGCCCCGTCGCGTCGCGGCACGTGGGCGAGACGTCACTCCGGCCTCCGCGCGACGAGGTGCAGCGTCGGGCGCAGCCGGGGCACGAGCGCGCGTGCAGCGAGAGTCAGCGGCAGCGTCGCACCGGCGAGAGCGAGCGTCGAGCGCTGCGTGAGAACCCCCTGCGGCCGCGGCGCAGGCCGTACGCGGCGGACGGTGCTCGCGGCGTCGTGGACGAGCGAATCGAGCGGCGGACGACGGATCTCGACGTCGTCAAAGCCTGCCTCACGCGCGGCGCGGACGAGGGAATCGGCGGTGAAGAAGCGCACGTGCGTCGGGTCCTCGAGCATCCACCAGCCGTCGCTCGCGAGGCGCAGGCCGGCCCAGTCGCCGGCCGGGGTGAAGAAGTGGGCGCTACCGCCGGGGCGCAGCAGGGTGTGCGTGCGGCGCAGCGTCTCGATCGGGTCGACGACGTGCTCGAGGACGTGGATGCCGTAGACGAGGTCGACGGACGGCTCCCCCACCGGCACGTCCTCGATGCCGCAGGCGTGCAGGCGAGCGTGCGCGACGACGACAGTGTCGACGTCCCGTTCGAGCTGATCCGGGTCGGCGCCCGCGACGCGCGCCCCCGCGTCATGGAAGGCGCGCAGCAATCCCCCGGCGCCGTACCCGATCTCGAAGACCGACGCGGGCGCGCCGTCGGCGACGAGGGCACGGTGGGTCAGGCGCAGGCGGGCCGCGTCGAGGGTCGGGTCTCCGCCGTAGGCATGATCGCGGTGGCGCGCGGGCGCGCGATCGAGGTCGCGACGCAGGTGCCCGCAACGGGTGCACGCGTCGAGGACGGAGCCTCCCAGGGGCAGATCCGTGCACGGACCACCGCACACTTCGCACGCGCTCATGGAAACGGGCCACCTGCCTTCCTCGACCCCGATACTCTAACGGGCGACCCGGAAGCAGGCAGCCGAACGGCGAGGAGAGCCACAGGATGCACGACGAGCGCGACGCCGAGCCTCTGCGCGTCCTCTATCTGTCGTGGCGCGACCGCGAGAACCCCGAGGCGGGCGGCTCGGAGGTGTTCGTCGAACGCACGAGCGAGGTGATGAGCGAGCTGGGCGCCGACGTCACGATCCACACGGCTCGTTTCCCCGGCGCCGCGCGCCGCACGATGCACGGGGACGTCACCGTGATTCGCGCCGGCAACCGGTTCACCTGCTACGCCGCGGGGCTGTGGCACCTCGTGCGGCACCAGCGTGACTACGACGTGGTCATCGACGTGCAGAACGGCGTGCCGTTCTGGTCGCCGCTCGTCGCGCGCATCCCCGTCGTCGCCGTCGTGCACCACGTCCACCGCGACCAGTGGGCGAGCATCTTCGGCCCGCGCCTCGCAAGGTTCGGCTGGTTGCTCGAGTCACGCGTCGCGCCGTGGGTGTACCGGCGCTGCCGCTACATCACCGTCTCCAAGGCGAGCCGCAGCGAACTCGCGAGCCTCGGCGTCGACGCCCAGCGCATCGACCTCGTCTACTCCGGCAACGACCACCCGCGCGATCTCGACTCCTACGCCGACGTGCCCCGCAGCGCCGCGCCATCGCTCACCGTTCTCGGCCGTCTCGTGCCGCACAAGCAGGTCGAGATCGCCGTCGACACCCTCGCCGAACTGCGTGAGGAGTTCCCGGGCCTGCACCTCAACGTCGTCGGCTCGGGTTATTGGCAGCCGAACATCGAGCGCCATGCCCGTGAACGCGGCGTCGAGGACGCCGTCCACTTCCACGGGTTCGTCGACGAGGCGACGAAGCACACGCTGCTCGCTTCGTCCTGGGTCGTCATGATGCCGTCCTACAAGGAGGGGTGGGGCCTGACGATCGTCGAGGCCGGCCTGCATGGCACCCCGGCCGTCGCGTTCGCGCAAGCCGGAGGGCCGAGCGAGTCGATCCAGCACGGCTCGACGGGCGCGCTCGCCTCGACGACGGCGCAGATGATCGACGACGTGCGCGTGCTGCTGTCGCGCGACGACGTGCGTGAGGCCTACGGACGCAACGCTGTGACGTACGCGCGCTCATTCAGCTGGGAATCGGCCGGCCGCAACGTGCACCACACGCTGCTCGACGTCCTCGGACGCGCCGAGCGCGCACCCCAGCCGCCCGACACGCCCCTGCACGTGCGACGCCTGCGCGAGCTCGTCGCCGAACGCGATGCCCGCCGCGGCGCTGCCGAGCTGAACTGACGTCATGCGCTACCCGGCGCGGGCGACCACTGAGCCGCGTCAGGGCATGCGAGAGCGGGGAACGACCGTCGAGGTCGTTCCCCGCTCTCGTCTGAGATGAGGGAGCCGGAGGCTCAGCCGTCGTAGCTGATCTTCGACTGGTACTGCTGCGGCTGGCTCGAGTTCTGCGACTGGACGAGACCCCAGATCGCGAACAGGGCGAGCAGGAAGCCGACAACGGCTCCGATGATGTTGTACATCGTCTTGTTCGTGGATGCGCCCATGGGGTTGACCGCCTTCACCTTCGCTCGTGGTCAGTCGCCGCGCCCCGGGGGGGCGCGACGGAGCATCGCCGGGGCGACGCGTTTGGTTCAGCTTAGCTGCTCCGGCGCGCGGGCGCATCGCTTTCGGCGCAATCGCCCGGTTCGGCTCGCACCCACGATGACCACACCGGCAGTGATGAGGCTGGTCACGAGGCCAAGCGCGCGCCACCACGGCGTCGACGGGCGAGGCGAAGCGCCGGGGACGGACCACGTCGTGAGGTGCGAGACCGGCCGCGCGGCGGCGAGCGGCGTCGCCCCCGCCCGCCGGACGAGATCCGTGACGGCGGCGGCGTCCGGCTGGTCGGTCTGGACGATGACGCGGCTGACGTCGGCCCGAGCCATCGCGTCACGCAATTCGTCGGCCGAGCGGTGAACGAGAGCGCGACCGACGGCGGCGGCGTGCGGGTCTTCCCCCGCGACGACCCGCACGCCAGAGCCCTGACGCACGGCCAGCGCGTCGTCGGCGATGACACGGCCGGTGAGCAAACGGTTCCACGGGTCGAGGACGGTGCGCTCGCCGTTCCAGGCATAGCGACGGTAGGTCGACCAGGGCAGGACGAGCGTCGCGCCGTTGGTCCGGGCGTCAAGGTCGCGCGCGACCTGCGTCCACGTCGCCGGATAATCGACGGTGCGCCACTGCCCACCGCGTGCCCACGCGAGGCCGGGCAGGAGCACGAGCGGGGCGACGATGCCACCGATGAGGGCGACGGACGCGAGGATGCTGCCGCGAGCGCGGCGCACCTCGGCGTCGATGAGCAGCCCCCAGCCGAGGGCGGCCGGAACGACCCAGAGGGCGACGAACTTCTGCCCGTCGCGCAGCAGCCCGCCGCCGGGCACGTGCAGGACGATCTCCGTCATGACGTCACGCAGCCCCGGCACGGTGCTCGCGCCCGCGAGGAACAGCCCCGTGACGGCGAGCGCCGTGATCGGCCCGCGACCGAGGCGCCGGGCGGCGGCGATGACGCCGGCGAGGCACACCAGGGCGGAGGCGATCACGATGAGCAGTGAACTGCGTTCGGCGAACCACGACGGCGCGTGCCAGATGCCGCCGCCGCCGAGCAGGGACGCCCACACGGGCCCCGCTCCGTCGCTGCGGGCCGCGAACGCCTCGACACCGGCCGCGTCGGCGGCGTCGCTCGGCGCGGCCGTGAGGAACGGCCACCACCACGAGGCGTTGAGGCCGACCCAGGCGAGCGCCGTCAGCGACGCAGGGCGCCACCCGGCGCGCCATGCCAGCCGTCCCGCGCCGGGTGCGAACGTCACAGCGGCGAGGGCCAAGGCGACGAGGACGGCCCCCGTCGAACCTGACGCCGCCGACATGACGAGCGCGACGGCGATGCTGCGGCGGGCGTGCGTGGCATCGGCGTCGCGGGGAGCGACGCTCTCTCTGGCGCGGTCCTTGTCGATCCAGGCGCCGACTTCTCCCGCCGAATCAGCGCGGCGAGCGGTCTCGGCCCCCGCGCGGCCGCCCGCGACGCCGTCCGACGAACGTGTGCGAGCGCGGCGCGCCTCGAGCGCCCCGACGATCGCCCACACACACGCCGCGTAGCCCCAGAGGTACCCCCAGTGGCCGATCGCGAGACGCTCGGCGACCCACGGGTTCCAGGCGAGCAGGACGCTCGCGCACACGCGCGCGAGCACCGGCGAGCACCCTCGATCGACGCCTGCGCCAAGGGCGAGGAAGGCCCCGAGCAGGATGATCTTCTGCGTGATGTCCCCGGCCAGGACGAGGTCGAGCAGCGCGACGATCGCGTCGTTCGGCACCGCGCGCGGCACCTGCCCGGCCGTACCGAGCGTCATGTCCGACAACGGCAGGTGCGGGACGAACACCATGTCGTAGTGCAGCCAGAACCCGCGCGTCAGCAGCATCGGGCCGAGGATGACGGCGGCGCACACCGCGCTCGCGAGCAGTCCGGCCTGACGGCCCGCCCAGCGCGTCGCGCCCCCCGCAGCCCCGTGCGTCTCTCCCCGGCCGGACGTCGTCACGGCGTCACTCGAACTCGGCAAAGGCCTCGCCCATCTTCGCGCTCTGATGGCGGATGTCGTGCTCGGCAAGCATGCGCTCGCGGTTCGCCGCCGACGCAGCACGCGCGGCCGAGTCGTCGGTGAGGAAGTGTACGAGACCCTCGGCGAGCGCTTCGGCCCCCAACTCCGTCAGCAGGTTGGGTGGGCGCACGGCTTCGTCATTGGTGCCGCACGCGGTCGTGACGACGGGCAACCCGCACGCCTGCGCCTCGAGGTAGGCGAGGCCGAGCTGTTCGGTCCACTTCCACGTCGGGCGCGGTGCCGTCGTGAAGACGCGCGCGGAGCGCAGCAGCTCGGCGACGCCGTGCGCGTCGAGTGATCCGGCGCGCACGACGGCGCCCGGTTCGGCCTGCTCGACCTCCTCGACGAGCCCCGCGAACGGCCCGCTACCGGCGACGACAAGTTGTGCGTCGGGCACGCGCCGGCGCACGAGGCGCATCGCGTCGAGGACCGTGTCGATGCCCTTGTTCGCCGCGAGCGGCGAGGTGAACACGACGCGCGGTCGGTCGGCGAGTTCGGCTGCGGGGTGGAACAGTTCGACGTCGATGCCCGGCTTGACGACGCGCACGCGCGACAGGTCGAATCCGTTGAGTTCGAGGTGGTCGCGCGCCGCGTCGACCATGCAGAGGATGAGGTCGGCGTCGCGGGTGCTCTCGAACGCCTGACGGTACGGCGGCAGCGCGTACAACGGTTGGCGCGGCAGGTTCTCCCAGGTGATGACGGCCTGCCGCAGCCCCGGGCGGCGTCGGCGCCGCGCGCTGAGCTGGCCGGTGACGAGCGAGCACAGCTCGAGGCTCGCGACCCAGTCGGGGCGCGTCCGCTCGAGCTGTTCGTCGAGCCCCTGCGCCCACGCGAACGCGCCGGCCTCGATGAAGCGCGTCACGGGGCGACGGTACGTCGTCGGCACCCAGGTGAGGTCGCCGAACGGCTCCTCGCGCGCCATCGCCGTGACGTGCGTGCCCGGCATCCGCGACATCCAGTACAGCTCACGGCGCGGCCGCTGATCGGGCAGCGACAGCCACAGCAGCTCGCGGGTCATCGCGCGTGATCGCGCCGTGCGCTCGCCGCGCCGAGGGCGTAGCCGACGGCCTCCATCGCGCGCATGCCGACCATGCCGGCCGCGTGCAGCGGACGACGCGCGAGGTCGTCGCGGTGCGCCCAGTACGCCGTCAGCACGTCCCGGCCCTGCTGCCCGACGGCGCCGTCGTGTTCGGCCGCGAAGGCAGGGATGCTGCGCCCGTAGTAGTAGCGCTTGGAGAAGACATCGCGCAGCGTGAGGCGGCCCTCGTCGTGGTCGATGATGATGGGGGCGAGCTCGATCCGCTGCCCCGCGAGGCGCATCTTGAGCCGCAGATCCGCGTCCTCCGGCCCCGACATCGCGAGGTGGAACTCGCCGTCGGTGCGCATGAAGTCGCGCCGCAGCAGCCGCGGGTTGTGCAGCCACGGCTGGTCGAGATAGCACTCGCGCTCCAGGGAGCGGCACGCCGTCCAGAAACCGTCGCCGATCGTGCGCTCGGGCAGCGCGACGCCGTCGGCGCCGGTGCGCTGCGCCGTGTCGAGGGCGACCTCGATCGTCCGCGGCGGCAGGATCATGTCGCTGTCGAGCCACACGATCCACGGCGTCTGCGCGGCCTCGATGCCCTTGTTGCGCTGCGCGGAACGCTCCGGCCCACCCTCGAGGTAGACGTCGGCCCATCGGCGCGCGATGTCCTTCGTCGCGTCCGTGCTGGCGTTGTCGACGACGATGAGCGTGACGCCCGGCTCGCTCTGCTCCTTGACCGAGCGCAGCGTCGCTTCGAGGGTGCGCTCGTTGTTGCGCGTGGGCACGATGACGCTGACACCACGCTCGAACATCGCGTCAGGGGTTCGCTCGTCCATCATCATCCTCGTTCTGCGATCGCCCGGTCGGTCGTGGCTGTCTTCGTGGCTGGGCCCGTGGCCGCCTCGGTGTGCGGCCCCGCGCGGTGGCTGCCGCCGCTGCGACGCACGGTGCGTGGCGCGTCGTGCTGACGCAACAACCCGATGAGCGCGATGACGAAGCCGGCGCCCGCGATGCGGTGCGGCCACATGTTCGCGGCGATGGCGTCGGCGCTCACCTGCCCGAGGCTCGGGTCGAGCACGAGGAACGCCCCGACGCCTGCGAGCACGAGCAGCGCACCCGCGACGACGAGATGACGCGAGCGCACCCGCGTCAGGCGCAGCACCGCGACCGCGACGAGCGAGGCGACGAGGCCCGCGGCGCCGACGCCGAACGTCGCGACGACGACGCACACCACATCGAGGCGCAGGCACTGAGCGTCGCTGCGCCGCGCAACTGCGTCGGCGCGGCGCATACTGCGCGCGTACCTCTCGCTGCGGTGCGGCACAGGCGCGCGCAGGCCGCCGCGTCGGGCGGCGACGATGACGATGGCGGCGATCGCCGCGAGCGTCAGCAGCGTGACGATCAGCGCCACGTTCGCCCAGCGCTGCGGCGCGAACCGCATCTCGACGGTGCCCTGCGCGCCGGCGGGCAGGATCCAGCCGGTGCTGTAGCCGTCGATCGTCGTCGGGGCGGGAAGCGCCTTGCCGTTGAGCGTCGCGCTCCAGCGTGCGTCGTAGCTCTGGCCGATGACGACGGCGCTCGGCGTCGCGCTCGATTCGAGGCGGATCGTCTTGTGCGTCGGCGTGTCGTCGGTGACGCGGAACGCGGGCGCCGCGGGCACGCTCGTCGCCTGCTTGCGGTTGTCGCGCAGGTCGAGGGAGTCGAGGACGAACCCGGAGGCCTGCTCGATGCGGCGATCGCCGGCGTCGAGCGTCACCGACGTGCACGAGACCCAGCGCGTGCCCTCCTGCGAGGAGCGGGTGATCGTGTCGTCGTCGAGGCGCATCGGCACGGCGCGCCCGTCGATCGTCGCGACGTCGAGGCAGCGGTTCTTGCCGGGTGAGTCGAACGGGCCGAGGTCGGAGGTCTTCATCGTCGCGCCCGTGTCGATGCGGGTGAACTCGGCGGGCGCCGCGAGCTCCGGGCCGTCGGAGGCGTCGATGACGACCCGCACACGCGAGCCGCGGGTGCCGTCGGGCAGCGCGATGTGCGTGTCGCCGTTCTTGTTCACCGACGAGCTCGCGACCTTCTTGCCGTCGACGAGCACCGACACCTTCGTCGCCCACTGCGTGCGCTTCGCGTCGCCGAGCGTCGGTTTCTGCGTGAGGTCGACGCTGGTGATGTCGCGCGGCGCCGTCGTCAGCTGCCACCAGGCGCCCTTGGGCGAGGCTCCCCCGGGCACCCAGCCCGTGTCGCTCTTGCCGTCGGCCGCGGCCGAGGCACGGTACTGGCGTTTGTCGAACCACACGCCCGACGACGTCGCACGCACCGCGTCGCTGTACCCGGCGACCTCGTCGTAGATCTTCTCCAGGTCGTCGCCGTCGATCCGCACGCGCGCGTCCGCGGTGAACGTGCGGCCCTGCGGCAGGGAGACGACGCGACGCAACGCGATCTCGCTGTCGTCGGCGGCCGCGGGCGTGTTCTCGACGCGGCGCAGCAGGACGTCGAGGGGCGCGGACGAGAACGCCGAGCGGCCCTTGTCGTCGAGGTTCGTGTAGAGGCGTGTCAGCGTCGTCGGCGTGCGCGCGGCGCGCGTCGCCTTCGGCCCGGGCAGGCCCAGTTCGGAGATACCGACGAGGTTGAAGCCGTCGCCGCGGATGCTGTCGATGTGGACGCTGACCCGGTCCGCGCTCGCGCCGCCCATGTTGAAGGTCGCCTTGCCCGAATCGGGGACGCGCACCGTGACGGAGCGGCCACCCGCCGTCATCGTCGCCTTGTCGATCTTGACGGGGCCGAGGTCGGGTTGGGCGATCGTGACAACACCGAGCGTCTGCCTCGCGGGCAGGGTGAGGTCGAGGCGCTGGCCGACGGCGCGGCGGAAATCGCCGAAGCGCCAGCTCGTGTCGGGGTTGCCGTCGAACGCGTTCTCGGGCACCGCGTACGGCAGGTCGAAGAACGTGCCGCCGGAGGTGGACGCGGTGACCAGCGTGCCGGAGCGCAGCAGCACCGTCTGATCGTCGGGAGAGTCGCCGAGCGTGCGCGTCGTGCCGAGCGGGTCGCCTGCGGCGAGCAGCGCGCCGTTGTTCGCGGTGAGGCGCTGCGCGATGGCAGAGCGTCGCGCGTTCGTGTCGGTGATGACGAGGCGTCCCTTGGCCTGCAGCGCGCGCGTCAGGGCGGCGGCGTCGAGATCCTGCGCGTACTGCACGCTCGGGGACGTGCGCAGCAGCCCGGCGTTCACCATCTCGGGGAACGACCAGCCGTCACCCGCGACGACGAGGGAGTTCGCCATGCTCTGCGCCCGCACGGCCGTGCGCGGGTCACGCACGGTGTACAGCTGCACGGGGCGCAGGCTCGCCTCGTTGTACCCTGCGGGCGAGGCGACGGGTGACAGGACGTTCTGCCCGGGCTTGCCGAAGTTGCCCGAACCGAACAGGCCGGTGTCGGTGCCGATGAGCGCCTGCACGAGGGCCGGGCGTGCTCCCCCGTCGTTCTCCCAGACGGTGTCGTGGCGCACCAGGACGTTGTCGGAGCCGAGGTAGCGCGCGAACGTCGACACCATGTCGCCAGAGGCCGTTCCCGACTGGACGGTGTCGTCGAGCGCCGCGAGGAAGTTGCCGCCGGGCGCGCTCGCGTTCGGCGTCGTCTCGGGGATGACGGCGTCGCGCTTGAGCAGCGAGTTCGTCAGGTCGTCGGGCCGTTGCACCGTCCAGCGGTACGTCGGGCGCGTCTGACCCGGCAGAACGAGCGTCGAAGAGTGCGGCGTGCCGTCGTCGGCGGCACGAGCTGCGTCGTCCCAGTACGACGGGATGTCCATGCGCGAGATGTAGAGCCCGTTCGCGAGGGCCGGCAGCATCCAGGCGGCGACGATGATGCTCGCGAGGGCCGCGGCGATCGGCGCGAGACCGGAACGGCGGCGCACGAGACGCGTGAGGTGGACGGCACCGAACGCGAGGGCGAGCGCGAACGACAGCGCGAGCAGCGCGCCGATCTTGTTCGTCGTACGGAAGGCGGCGAGCGGCGGAAACGACAACGCGGCTTGGATGAGCCAGCCCGCGGGGCTCTCCGCATGGTTCTCCCCCGAGAACAGCCCGACCATGACGACGGCCGCGATCGCCGCCGTCAGCGCCGCGGCGCGCCGCACCCCGGTGCGGGCCCAGCGCAGCGACACGAGCGCCAGCGCGGGCCACAGCGCCGTCAGGGCGATGACCCAGGGGCTCGTGATGTAGGCGGCGTTCTGCGGCACCCACGGACCGGCATCACCGTGGCCGTACAGCGGCCACAGCCCCAGCCCACGTAGCACCTCGGTGAACGAGGAGACCTTGTGGATGCCGTCGAGGGTCTCCGACGTGCCGACGATCTGGCTGCCGGTGGCCACGGCCGACATCGCCGGCACGAGCCAGTACAGCGACACGGTGATGACGAACAGTGCGCACTTCGCGGTGACGGCGGCGATCTCACGCCATGTGCGGTGCAGGTGCCAGCGCGCGACGGCGGCGATCGGGGTGATGCCGAACAGCTGGAACAGCGGCACGACGGCGACGTTCATGCCGCTCATCGCGAAGAACGCGAGCCCGAACAGCGCCGACCACGCCCACGACGACGGCCGCTGCAGGGCGCGTAGATAGCACAGCAGCAGCCACGGCAGGAACGCCATCGGCAACGCGATGGCGAGCGTGTTGCCGGCGGCGATCGCGTACGGGTTGGCGAGGTAGAACACCGCGGCGGCGAGCCCGAGCCAGCGCGTCGAGCGCGGCGCGACGGTGCGCGTCAAGCGCGCGGCGCCCCACGCCGCGACGAGCCACAGCGCGAGGTGGAAGATCTTGAACGTCCACTCCGGCGACAGCCCGATGCCGCGCAGCGCCGACAGCACGAGCAGCACGGGCACGAGACCGACGTTGAAGTTCGCCGAGCCCAGGTACGGCGACGCCGTCCACGACGACAGGTAGCGACCCACCATTTCCCACGGCGCGAGGTACACCTCGGGCTTGATGTCGGTGTTGAAATGACCGAGATCGTTGAGGAAGACGACGGCCGCGAGCACCACGGCGGCGACGGCACAGGCCACGGCGTAGGCATCGGGGCGTCCGCGGCGCAGGATGGGTCGTCGCACGAGCGTCCTTCCGGGCCTGGGCCGAGGGGGTTCACGGACGGTCGACCGTGAAGCACCTAATATAACCAGCAGGTAGCCCACGTCACACGGGCGTTCGGAAGTAGGGTCGTGCTGGTGAACGCCACATCCGCCGACGCGCGCCCGGTTCCGGCCTCCGACGCGGCGGAGGGCACGTCGGAGGCGCCGTCGGGGCGCGGCGGCGTCGTGCTGGCCGTCGCGATGGGGCTCGGCAACCTGCTCAGCTACGTCTTCGTCCTCATCCTCACGCGCGCGCTCGGGCCGGCCGGTTTCGGCGCGTACTCGGCGCTCATCACGCTCGGCATCGTCCTCGTCATCCCAGCGGGCGCGCTGCAGGTCGTCATCGCACGACGTTGGGCACACCCGTCGCTGCGCTCCAGCGGGCTGGGGCTCGCCGTGCGGGTCGGCGTCGCGCTGAGCGTCGCCACGATGCTCGCCTCCCCCGGCGTCGACGCGCTGTTCCACCTCGGCGGTTTCGAGCCGACGATCGCGATGGCGTTCATGCTCCTGCCGATGACGCTGACGGGCGCCTACCAGGGTGTCCTGCTCGGCAGCGGCGCCATCGCCCGCCTCGCCGCGCTCTACGTCGTGACGGCGGCGACCCGCGTCGCCGGCGCGCTCGGGTGCGCGGCGGCGGGCGCGAACGTCACGGAGGTCTTCGTCGTCATGGCGCTCACCGCGTGGTGCGCCGCCGCGTTCGGCCTGTGGGCGAGCCGCGACGCGCTCGTCGGCGTCGGCGCGGGCAGCGACGGGTTGGCGCGCGAGATGTGGCGATCGAACTCGACGCTCGCCGCGTTCACGGCGCTGACGAACGTCGACGTCGTCCTCGTGCGTCACTTCCTCGCCCCCGAGACGTCCGGTGCCTACGGTCTCGCCTCGACGTTCGCGCGCGCCATGTGCTGGGGCACGCAGTTCCTCGCGCTGCTCATCGTGCCGCGCCTCGCAGCCTCGAGCGCCTCCGCGGCGCACGCCGATTCGGGTGCGAATACTGGCGCGACGAACGGCACCCGCGCGTTGTGGCGGGCCGCCGGTTTCGTCGTCGCGCTCGGTGTGACCGGCTGCGTCGTCGGGTCGCTGCTCGACGCTGACGCCGTCATCGCCTCCGTCGGTGGCCACGCGTTCGACGGCAACGGCTCCCTCGTCATCGCGTGCCTCGCACTCGGCACCGTCTGGGCGCTCGCGCAGTTGTGGCTGTTCTCGCAGATGGCGGGCGACGACACGCGCCTCGGCATGCTGACGTGGGTCATGGTCGCCGTGGAACTCGTCGCCGGGTGGCTCTGGTGGCACGACAGCGTCTGGCAGATCGTGACGCTCGCCGCGGCCTGCGCGGGCGTCGTCGTCGTGGCCGGCGCGTGGCGCTCGCGCAGCACGCGCGTCACCCACGTCGAGGACGCCGAGGACCTGCTCGTGCTCGATCACACGAGCTGACCCCCGACGTCCTTCGACCTCAAGGTCGGCTCGCACCGCTCGAACCGGACCCATCCGCTCAGGCTGGTCGGCCTAGTCCTACCGCCCCCATCGGGGGGCCGGTTTCGCTCGGCGCGGCCCAACAGGGCTCAGTGCTGGTCAGTGCTCTTCTGGCCGTCGCTCTTCACACCGTCGTCACCGATCTGACGCGAGCGGCCGAGCAGCACCTTCGCGACGGCGGTGATCGGCCCGGGCACGACCCCGACGGCCTTCCACATCGCCGCGTTGAGGCGGTCCTGCACCGTCGTCTGGTAACGGCGCAGCATCTCGTCCTGACGGCTGAGGCGCTTCGCGCTGCCGGGGCGGCGACGGAACGTCAGCGCGTGGAGGCCGTTCGCCCAGCGCGGGTCGTCGGCGTGCGCAGCGTCCCACTGCTCGACGATCTGCCAGCCCGGGTGGCGCTTCAGGAACAGCCTGTGCGCCTTCTGCACGACCGGCCACGACGCGTCGTCGATGAGGACGAGCGCCTCGTCGGCGAGCAGCGGCTCGACGGCGGCGAGCGCGAGGTAGTGCGACAGCAGCGTGTGCTCACCGTCGTAGAAGTAGACCCCGACGGGGCGATCGAGTGCGCCGGGGCGCACCATGAGCTTGAAGCAGTCACCTTCGAGCAGCGTGACGTCGGCCTCCCCGGCGTGGGTCTCGAGGTTCGTCATGAGTTCGCGGCGCGCGAGCTCCCCCGCCATGCCGAACTCCATGAAGTTCTCCATCGCGGCGAACGTCTTGTCGTCGTTGCCCTGCACGGCGGCGCAGATCGAGCGACCCTTGAACGTGCCGACCTCGAGGTAGGCCTCGTCGGCGGGCATCGTTGCGGCGGCATGGTTGAGGACGGCGAGCTCGTTGGGCGCGGTGTACCCCGCGACCTCGTCGCACAGGGCCGACCAGCGCGGGTCGATCGGGTCCGACGTCGCGGGCTCACCGGCGAACAGGGCCGGCAGGTCGCGGAAGAAGGTCGAGGTGTCCATGGCGTTCCGTCCGTCGTGAGGGTCGAGAGGTGCGCGCGTACCGCGCGGTAACCGGTGACCATGGTCACACGTCGGGCGCACTTTCGCATGCGGTGTTCGACAACTCGCGCGCCGCCCCACGCGGGGTGAACCTCACCGTGCGGCGCCCGCGCGTTGCACCTGCGGCGCGAGCCACGTCCAGATCATCGCGGCGCCGCGCGGGGTGAAGTGCAGCGTGTCCTCGTAGAGGCTCACCCCGTTGATGACCGAGCGGTAACCGGCGCTGCACGTCTGGGCGTGCAGGTCGGCGAGCACCGCATCGGGGTGATGCTTCACCCACGCCGCGATGACGCCGTTCGCCCAGTCGACGGCGGCGTCGTTCGAGCCCTGCTCGGCGAAGAAGCGCAACGACGGATCGAGTCCCACCGGGTCGATGCGTCGGCACGGGAGATTGACGACGACCGTGCGCTCGACGCCTGCGGCGCGGGCGCGCTGTCTCCAGGAGTCGAGGGCCAGCTCGATCGCCTTGGCGCCCTGCGGCGTCTGCGGCGCGGCGATCACGCCGTCAAGGCGGTGCGTCGTGAGGAAGTGGGCGTCACCGACGATGACGAGAGCGCGCATGCGCGTCGCGCAACTGCTTCTCGACGCCCGCGCGCCAGCTCGCGCAGCGCGTGGACTCGGCGACGTCCTGGCCGTCGTGGCTGATCGGCGCGGGCACGAGGTCGCAGCCGATCATCGTCGCATCGCTCATCGACAGGTCGGTGTAGACCGACGGCGAAAAACCCTGCGCGAGTGAGGAACCCACGCTGTCGCCCACGATGCCGGCGTCCTGGTGCGCGCCCGTGCGGTAAGCGGGCGTCCCCGCGACGAGCGGCGGCACGTCCGTCGGCACGCCGGGTGCGCTCGTGCGGGCCTGGGCGGCGCTCGCCACCGCGAGCACCCCCGACGCGCCGATGGCGAGGGCACGGCGACGGCTGCGTCGCAGGTGCGGCCACACGCCACGCAACCCGTCCTGCAGGATCGGCGCCTCGAGGGAGCGGAAGCTCACGACGGCGAGCGCGAACGTCACGACGAACTGGAGGAACCCGAGCGCGGGCTGCGGCACGTCGGGGCGCAGCCACAGGTGCACCGGCCAGTGGTAGAGGTAGAGGCCGTAGGAGATCTGTCCGACGAAGGCCAGCGGCTGCCAGCCGAAGACGCGGTTGATGGCGAGGCCGCGCGGGTCGATGCTCGACCAGCCCATGAGCGAGGCGCCGAGCGCGAACAGCAGCACGCCGCCCTTCGCGTAGACCCACTCGGTCTGCGCGTCGAGCAGGAATACCGCGCTGATCGACACGATCGTGCCGAGGATGCCGAGGGTCTGTGTCACCTCGCGCGACGGCAGGCGCGGCCCCCGTCCGTCGGCGCCGACGCCGAAGGCGAACCCGAACGCGACACCGACGAGCAGCGCCTGCACGCGGGTGTCGGTGCCGTAGTACAGGCGCGCCTGATCCTCGAACGAGGCGAGCCCGAGGTGCGCCGTCCACCACGCACTCAGGCAGGCGAGCGCCATGACGAGGGTGAAGCGCAGGCGGCGCGAGCGCGTGAGTGCGCAGATCGCGAGGATGAGGAACGGGATGACGACGTAGAACTGCTCCTCGACAGACAGCGTCCAGGCGTGACGCAGCGGCGACGGGTTGCCGATCTGGTCGAAGTAGCTGTCGCTCCGGCCGATCAACCTCCAGTTGAGGTAGAAGCCCAGGGTGGCGAGTGCGTCGCCGCCGAACTGCTTCTGCTGGGCGGGTTGCTCGAGGAAGGCGGTGTGCGTCAGAACTGCGGCGACGAGGACGAACATCGCGGGCAGCACGCGCCGCGCGCGACGCACGTAGAAGCGGCGCACGTCGATGCGACCGGTGCGCTGACGTTCCTTGATGAGGATGCGCGCGATGAGGAAGCCGGAGAACACGAAGAAGTGGTTGATGCCCACCCAGCCGCCGACGAGGCCCGTCGCGCCGAAGTGATACGCGATGACGAGTAGGACGAACAGGCCGCGGTAGCCGTCCATGGCCGCGTAACGATCGGTGCGGGGACGCTCGACACGGCTCCCGCGCGAGCGTGCGGATGTGCTCATCGTCTGGCCACCATGCTCATCGGGCTGCCTCGTTCATCGGGCGGCCGCCACGATCTGCGGCGCGAGCCAGCCCCAGATCATCGGGGTCGCCTCGGGCGAGAAGTGGATGCCGTCGTCGTAGAGCGTGATGCCGTGGCGAGTCGGCTGGTACGACGAACCGCACACCGCGCCCGCGAGGTCGAGGACGGGCACGTGGTGTTCCTTCGCCCACGCCGTGATGATCGCGTTGACCCGTTTCGGGTGCCCAGCCTCGGCGACGAGTTGGGGGAACTTGTCGAAGTCGCCACGGTACTCGGGCGGCACCTGCAGTTCGTCGATGGTGCGGCACGGCACGGTCGTGACGGCGAACTTCGCCGCGCCCGAGGTGCGCGCGGTGGTGAGGGTCTTCGTCAGCGTGCGGGTGATGAGGTCGCGGTAGGCCGCGTCGTCGAGCCACAGCACCTTGCCGTCGACGTCGTGACGCAGTGCGAGGTAGAGCGTCGGCATGAGCACGGCCAGCCGGGAGTCGGAAGAACGCACCGTGGGCCCGAACGCCGCCTTCGCCTCGCGACACGGCGCGTCGTTGGGTTGCTGACGCGTCGCCATCCACTGCACGGGCGCGTCGAGCAGGTCGCAGCCGGGGGCGCCGGCGTTCGTCACGACGAGGTTCGAGAAGTTGTCCTTCGGCATGCGCTGGGCGAGGAAGTACGGCACCGAGTCGCCGTACAGCGTGACGGCGAGTGGTCGGGCGGGAGGCGTGTACGTCGCCTGGCCCTCGACGAGCGTCGGGATGTGCGCGACGTACTGCGGGTACTGCGGCGCAGACACCTCGTGGGCCGCCGTGCTCGCCCCGGCGGGGATGGCCAGCGCCGCGACGAGGACCCCGACGAGACCGACGGCGCCCGCGCGCCGCCCACCGAAGGCCCGCACCCCGCGTTTGATGACGGGCTTCTCGAGCCAGCGGTAGCTCGCGTCGGCGGCGGCGTACGAGAGCACAAGCGTCGCCACCGCGAGCGGGATGACGTGCCCGCGACCGAAGGCGCGCACGAGCCACAGGTAGATGGGCCAGTGGTAGAGGTACGGCCCGTAGGAGATCTTGCCGGTGTGCACCGCGAGACGGTTGGCGTGCAGCCGCACGAGCGGCGTCGGCACGCGTTGGGCACACCCGATGATCCACGCGAGGCCGGCGAGGCTCGTGAGGAGCATCCCGCCGCGGGTGAACATCCAGTCACTCAGCGGCTCGATGAGCGCGATGCCTGCGAGCGTCGCGACGAGGCCGACCCAACCGAGGATCTCGAGCCGGCGGTCTCCCGCATCGAGCGGATCGCGACGATCCCGTGCCCGCAGCAGCCCACCACCACGTCCACGATGCCCCGTCCACACGCCCGCGGCGACACCGAGGGCGAGGGCCTGCATGCGCACGTCGGTGCCGTAATAGGCGTGTGCCTGCCCGCCCGGTGAGTCGAGATCGATCGTCGACGCCCACGCCGCCGACGCGAGCGCGAGGACGACGAACCCCGCGGTGCGCGCGCTGCGGCGGTGCGCGTACGTCAGCGCCGCGATGATGAGCAACGGCACGACGAGGTAGAACTGCTCCTCCACCGACAGGCTCCACGCATGGCGCGTGATGCTCGGGTGGGTGAACTCCTCGAAGTACTGATCGTCGCGCAGCACGAGGCGCCAGTTCATGACGTACGTCAGGGTCGCGAGGATGTCGCCGCGCAGGTACGTGCGCTCCGCGGCTGGCGCGAACGCCCACCCGTCGAGGGTGACGGCGCCGACCATGACGAGCAGCGCCGGCGCGAGGCGACGCACGCGCCGTCGGTAGAACTCACGCACGCTGATCCACCCGAACTCACGCTGCTCGGCGAGCAGCAGGCGCGTGATGAGGAACGCCGAGAGGATGAAGAAGACGTTCATGAGGATCCACGCGCCGGCAGGAACGTCAGTACACCGACGTGCCACAGCATGAACACGACCATGCTGTAGCCGCGGATGCCGTCGAGCCCGGGGCGGTAGGCGAACAGTTTTGAGGCCATCGTCGTTTCTCCTGGCCTCGTTTCGCGGGGCCGGTACGGGCAGCGTCAGTCGCGCTCTTGGTCCGACAGGCGCTTGCGCCCGCGCGCGGTGCGGCGCTCGTGCACGTCGTCGTCCTCGCCGTCTTCGCCTGCGGCCCGCTCGACCTTCTCGATGCGCACGCCGCGCTCGTGGCGCTCTGCGTCGCGGTCCTCGTCACCGAGGCGTGCACGACGTGCGGGACGCTCCTCGGCGTCACGACGCTCGCGCCGCGCGGGGCGCACCGGACGCTCGTCGTCATCGTCGTCGTGCTCGTCATAACGGTCGTAGCGCTCGCGTCCGCGCGCGGCGCGCCCGGAGCCGTGCGTGCCGAACAGGAGGTAGCCGAGCGCGGCGGTGGTGAGCGCGAGCGCGAGGAACAGCAGCGCGCGGTGCAGCGATTGCCCCTCGATGATGTTGCACTGCCCCTTCGCGAGGCCGGAGGTGTTGGGGGACATCGGCGAACCGCAGCCGAACAGGCTGCCGTCCTTGCCCCTGAAGTTCGTCGGGGAGACGAAGAAGTAGACCGCGACGGCCAGGAGCAGCGCGGAGATGATGGCAGCGATCTTCGTGCCGGTCGCGAGACCCGTGGGGCCCGCCTCATCGTTCGTGTTCAGCATGACCGCATGCTAGCGGTGGATTCACCTGCAATGAGGTGTATGTCACAAATACACTCAGGGCTTCGAACGAATGACTCGTGGAAGAGGATCGACCGTGGCTCGCCGCCCCCACACCCCCCTGACATACCGCCCGGCCCTCGACGGCCTGCGGGCGCTCGCGGTGCTCGGTGTCCTCGTGTTCCACCTGTGGCCGAACGCGGCGCGCGGCGGGTGGCTCGGCGTCGACCTGTTCTTCGTCCTGTCCGGCTACCTCATCACGACGCTGCTCGTACGCGAGTACGTCCAACGCGGCGGCATCGACCTGCGCGGGTTCTGGCTGGCACGCGCCCGACGGCTCATGCCGACGCTCGTCGTCGTCCTTCTCGCGGTGCTCGTCATGGCGACGTTCTGGACGTTGCCGTCGCGTCGTTACGCCGTCTCGCTCGACGTGCTCTCGACCCTCGCGTACGTCGCGAACTGGCACTTCATCTCCGGTGACGAGGCCTACTTCGCCTCGAACGGCACGCCCTCTCCCCTGCGTCACGCATGGTCGCTCGCCATCGAGGAGCAGTACTACCTGCTGTTCCCGCTCCTGCTGCTCGCGCTCACGCGGTTCCTCACGCGCCGCCGCCACCTCGCGTTCTGGTTGCTCGCGCTCGCTGCTGCGTCGGCGCTGTGGATGGCGCACCTGTACGTGCCCGGCGTCGACCCGACGCGCATCTACTACGGCACCGACACCCGCGCGTTCGAACTGCTCATCGGCGCCGCCGCGGGTGCCTGGATCGGGCCGTCGCAGTGGGGTCATGCGCGCCCCGCGCCGTGGCTGCTGTGGCTCGAACGTCTCGCGTGGCCGGCGCTCTTCGCGCTGGTCATCGCGATGCTGACCTTCGACGAGTCGTCGTCCGGGCTGTTCCGTGGCGGGCTCGTCGCGTTCTGCGTCGTCGCGCTCGTGCCGATCCTCGCGGCAGCCTCGCCGCACCCGAACAGCTTCCAGCACGTGCTGTCGTTCGAGTGGCTGCGCCGGCTCGGGCTCATCAGCTACGCGCTGTACCTGTGGCACTGGCCGCTGCACGTCTACCTCGCGCCCGAGCGTCTCGGCCTCGACGCGGCGTGGGCGGGCGTCGTCCAGGCCGTCGCCGCCCTCGTGCTCGCGACGGCGACCTACCGCTTCGTGGAGCAGCCCGTGCGCCGTGGCGGGGTGCGCGCCCTGTGGCCGCGCTCGCCTGCACCTCGTCGGCTCGCCCCGATCGCGGCCGCCGCGACGGCACTCGTCGTCGCCGGTGGGGCGCTGGCGCTACCGCACGTCTCGGGTGGCGGTTCAGATCTGGAAGCCGGTTCGGGTGGCGGCGAACTGACGTACGCGATGAAGACGTACACGCCCGGTGAGGACGTCAAGGCGATCCTCGTCGGCAACTCGATCCCGCACAGCCTGTTCGCCAACTTCCCGCAGACACGCTTTCCCGACCTGCAGCTGACGGAATCAGCGAGCTTTGGATGCACGACGTTCGCCGGGCAGGAGAGCAGCGGCGGCCAGCCGGTGCCGTCGCTGTCGAAGTGCGACCAGTTCCACGACGACTGGTACTACGGCCTCGCCGGGCGCGACACGATGCTGTATTTCCTGCCGCAGAACCTGCTCAACGACTACGCGGTCGACGGACGGACGCTGCGCGCCGGCAGCGCCGAGCATGACGCGTTCGTGCGCTCCAGCCTCGACGGCGTCGCGCAGAAGGCGAAGCAGCAGAACATCACCCACCCCTACCTCGTCGACCTGTCGTGCCACCGCGTGCCGACGATAGGAACCGACCCGACGGTCGTCGCGACCAACGACACCGCGAAGGTCGAGCATCTCAACGACGTGGCGAAGGGCTGGGCGCGTTCCAACGGAGTCACCCTCATCGACCAGTTCGGCTTCCTCTGCCCCGGCGGGCAGTATCACGGCCGCATCAACGGCGTGAACCTCTACGCCGATGGGCTGCACTTCACCAGCGAGTCCGGCCCGATCTTCTGGAACTGGCTCGCACCGCAGATCCAGCAGCACGGTGACGGGTCGGGCGCGTCGAGCACCAGCTCGTCGAGTGCGTCGAGCACCAGCGGCCGATGAGCCTGCACGCCGTCGTCCTGGCCGGTGGGTACGGCACCCGGCTGCTGCCGTTCACGCGCCGCACGCCGAAGCACCTGTTGCCGATCGGTGACGAACCCGTCATCGCGCACCAACTTCATCGTCTCGCGACGGCGGGCGTCGAATCCGTCGTGCTCGCGACCTCGTACCACGCGGACGCCTTTCGTCCGGCGCTGGGTGACGGCGACGCGTACGGCGTCCGGTTGCGCTACAGCCGTGAGGAGCATCCGCTCGGCACCGGTGGCGCGCTGCGTCACGCGTGCGGGTTGCTCGATCTCGCGTCCGACGACGACGTGCTCGTCCTCAACGGCGACCTCATCACCGAGCATGACCTCGGCGCGCAGGTCGCCGCGCACCGGGCGCACCGGGCGTGTGCCGTTCGCGCCGGCGACGCACCCCCGATGCTCGCCACGATCCACGGACGCGCCGTGCCCGACGCGTCGGCGTACGGGTTGCTACACCTCGACGAGGCCGGGCGCGTCACGGCGTTCGAGGAGAAGCCACCGAGTGCGCCGGCGGGCGTCGTCAACGCGGGCACGTACGTCGTCTCCCCCGCCCTGGTCGATCTCGTGCCCGTCGACGCGGTTGTCTCCCTCGAACGCGAGGTGTTTCCTGAGGCGAGCGAGCGCGGCGGGGTGTTCGTCAACCGCGACGACGCACCGTTCCACGACATCGGTACGCCCGCCGCCCTGCTGGCGGCGAACCTCGCCTGGGCGCGTGAGCGTGACCTCGACGCCGTCGACCTGCGGGGGGTTGCTGGCACCCCTGACGCGGCTGCGATCTCCGGCAGCCTGCTGCTGAGCGGATCACGCGTCGCCGCCGACGCCATCGTGAACGGCTGCATCATCGGGCCCGGCGCGGTCGTGGGGGCGGGCGCTGTGCTGGAGGACTGCGTCATCGGTGACGACGCCGTCGTCACACCGGGTGTGCGCGCCCGCCGTGTGACACTCGACGTGGGTGAGCGACTGGGCTAAGAGCCCCATCAACGGCTCGAAGGGTCCCCGGCCGAAACCGTGGGCCCCCGGGCCCGAAGCGGTGATGAGCACCTCCGAGATGAGTGAAAAAGATCCCCAACCGGAATCTTCCACTCTAGGTCGGCTGCTCGGCCGAGAGGCAGCTGCGAACGTTTTCTTCTCACCGGCCGACCCGACGTGCCGGCTGTCGACCCTCACGGGCGGCGGCCGTCAGTGCTCGGCGTCCTGCCAGCTGCGTCCGGTGCCGACGTTGACGTCGAGCGGCACCGCGAGGTCGGCGGCCGCACCCATCTGCTCGCGCACGATGCGTTCGACTTCGTCGCGTTCGCCCGCGCCGACCTCGACGATGAGTTCGTCATGCACCTGCAGGAGCACCCGCGAGCGCAGGTTCGCCGCGCGCAACGCCTCGTCGACGCCGAGCATGGCCTTCTTCATGATGTCGGCCGCCGAGCCCTGGATCGGCGCGTTGAGCGCCATCCGCTCGGCCATGTCGCGGCGCTGACGGTTGTCGCTCGTCAGGTCGGGCAGGTAGCGGCGCCGACCCATCATCGTCTCGGTGTAGCCGGTCGCGCGCGCGTCGTCGACGATCTGACGCAGGTAGTCGCGCACCCCACCGAAGCGTTCGAAGTAGCCGTCCATGAGGCGCTGCGCCTCGGCCGTGGAGATGCGCAGCTGCTTGCTCAGGCCGAACGCCGACAGCCCGTACGCGAGGCCGTACGACATCGCCTTGACCTTCGCGCGCATCTCGGAGGTCACCTCGCTCGGCTCGACGCCGAACACGCGTGAGCCGACGAACCGGTGCAGGTCCTCGCCGTCGTTGAAGGCCTGGATGAGGCCCTCGTCGCCGGACAGGTGCGCCATGACTCGCATCTCGATCTGGCTGTAGTCGGCGGACATGAGGCAGTCGTAGCCCTCGCCGACCACGAAGACACGACGGATGCGTCGACCCGATTCGGTGCGGATCGGGATGTTCTGCAGGTTCGGGTCGGTCGAGCTGAGACGCCCGGTCGCCGCAATCGTCTGCTGGTAGGTGGTGTGGATGCGGCCGTCGTCACCGATCGACTTGATGAGGCCCTGCACCGTCGAGCGCAGCTTCGAGGCGTCACGGTGACGAAGCAGAGCGTCGAGGAACGGGTGCGGCGCCTTCTCCGACAGGTCGGCGATCGCCTCGGCGTCCGTCGTGTACCCCGTCTTCGTCTTCTTGGTCTTCGGCAGGCCCAGGGTCTCGAACAGCACGACCTGCAACTGCTTCGGCGAGCCGAGGTTGACCTGCTCGCCACCGATCGCGTCCCACGCGTCCTGCTGCGCGGCGACGACCTGCGCGTCGTAGTCGGCTTCGAGTTCGTGCAGCGCGTCGAGGTCGACGGCGATGCCTGCCTGCTCCATCGTCGCGAGCACCTCGACGATCGGCAGCTCGAGCTCGGCCATGAGCTCGATGCCACCGACGTCGGCGACCGCCTCGTCGAGCGCGGCGGCCAGGGTCGCGACGGCCGCGGCGCGCGCCATGGCGTCGTCCCCCTGCGTAGCGCCGACGTCACCGAGGTCGAGCATCCCCTGACCGGCTGCCTGCTTGCCGGTCTCGGGCAGTTCGATGTGGCAGTAGCGCAGCAGCAGATCCTCGAACCCGTACGAGCGCTGGTCGGGTCGCACGAGGTAGGCCGCGATGGCGGTGTCGTTCGTCAGCCCTGCGAGGGTGAGACCGCGCGCGGCGAGGGCGTGCATCGGGCCCTTCGCGTCATGCAGGGCCTTCGCCTTCGTCACGTCGGCGAGCCACTCGGCAAGCGCCTGCTCGTCCTCGGGTGCGAGGGTCGTCAGGTCGACGTACGCGGCGCGGCCGCTCTCGTCGGCGATCGCCAGGCCGCTCGCGTCACCCGCGCCCTTCGCCCACGTGCCGTCGACGAACAGCCCGGCGCGCCCGGTGATACCGGCGAGCCACGTCTCGACCTCGCCGTCGCCGAGCACGACGCCGTCGACGCTGACGTCGCCCTCCGCCTCGGGCTGCGCCGTGCCGAGCGTCGCGAACAGGCGGTCGCGCAGCACCTTGAACTCGAGACCGTCGAAGACGCGGTGCACCTCGTCACGGTTCCAGTCGTGGCGCGCGAGGTCGTCCGGCGTCACCGGCAGCGGCACGTCGACGAGCAGCTGGTTGAGGCGTCGGTTGCGCAGCACGCCGTCGAGGTGGGCGCGCACGTTCTCGCCGGCCTTGCCCTTGATCTGGTCGACGTTGGCGACGAGGCCCTCGAGGTCGCCGTACTGCCCGATCCACTTCGCGGCCGTCTTGGGGCCGACACCGGGCACGCCCGGCAGGTTGTCGCTCTTCTCGCCGACGAGCGCGGCGAGGTCGCTGTAGCGCTCGGGCGGCACGCCGTACTTCTCCTCGACGGCGGCGGGCGTCATGCGCGTCAGCTCCGAGACGCCCTTGACGGGGTACAGCACAGTGACGTTGTCGCGCACGAGCTGCAGCGCGTCGCGGTCGCCGGAGCACAGGAGCACCTCGTCGAAACCGGCCTGCGTCGCCTGGGTGGTGAGTGTCGCGAGGATGTCGTCGGCCTCGTACCCGTCGAGTTCGAGGTGCGTGACGCCCATCGCGTCGAGCACCTCCTTGACGAGGTTCACCTGCCCCTTGAACTCGCTGGGCGTCGTCGCACGGCCCGCCTTGTACTCGGCGTACTCCTCGCTGCGGAACGTCTGACGCGACACATCGAACGCGACGGCGAGGTGCGTCGGTTCCTCGTCGCGCAGCAGGTTGATGAGCATCGACGTGAAGCCGTACACGGCGTTCGTGTGCTGCCCCGTCGAGGTCGAGAAATTCTCCGCGGGCAGCGCGAAGAAGGCCCGGTAGGCGAGGGAATGTCCGTCCAACAACAACAAGCGCTTCACACGTGGCAGCCTATGTCCCAGCACCGACAACCCGAAAGGCGAGACCATGACGAGCTCCCCCACGCCCGAGAACGCAACCCACGCGCCCGAGATGACGCAGGAGCAGATGCTCGACGAACTCGCGCAGATGAGCCGCGGCACGCTCGACGAGCGCATGGGCATCCGCGTGCTCGAGGCCTCCCCCGAGCGTGTCGTCGCGACGATGCCCGTCGAGGGCAACACGCAGCCGTTCGGGTTGCTGCACGGCGGCGCGAACGTCGTCATCGCCGAGAGCGTCGGCTCCATCGGCGCGAACATGGCCGCCGGGCCGGGACGATTCGCCGTCGGGCTCGACATCAACGCGACGCATCACCGTTCCGCGAGGAGCGGCATCGTGACGGCGACCGCGACGGCGCTGTCGATCGGGCGCACCCTCGCGGCGTACGACGTCGTCATCACCGACGATGAGGGCAACCGCACCTGCACCGCCCGCATCACGTGCATGCTGCGGGATCTACCGAAGGGCTGAGACGCCTCCTCTGGCGACGAAGGGTTGTGGAGGCTCGCGATACCCATCGCGCGAACCTCCACAACCCTTCTCGCGTCAGGCGTCGCCGAACTCGGCGATGACGCCGTCGCAGACCTGCTGCATCGACAGACGACGATCCATCGCGGTCTTCTGGATCCAGCGGAACGCCGCGGGTTCGTCGAGGCCGAGCTTGGTGGTGAGGATGCCCTTCGCCCGGTCGAGTTGTTTGCGCGTCTCGAGCTTGGCGTTGATCGCCGCGAGTTCGTCACGCAGGGCGCGCATCTCGCGCCATCGGCGGGTCGCGACGGTGAGCGCCGGGCCGAGGTCGTTCCAGGTGAACGGTTTGACGACGTAGGCCATGACGCCCGCGTCGCTCGCGCGTTCGACGAGGTGGCGGTCGCTGAACGCCGTCAGGAGGACGACGGGGGTGAGGCCGTCGGCGCCGATCTCCTCGGCGGCGCTGATGCCATCCTTGCGGGGCATCTTGACGTCGAGCAGCGCGAGGTCGGGTCGGTGCTCGGCGATCGCAGCCACGGCCGCTTCCCCGTCGCTGACGGCGGCGACGACGTCGTAGCCGCCCGCATCGAGCATCTCGACGAGGTCGAGGCGGATGAGAGATTCGTCCTCCGCCACGACGACGCGCAGGCGCTGGTCTTGGTCGCTCGTCTCACTCACGGCGAAAATTCTACGCGTCCTGGCGCGAGAACTCGGACGCGGTACGGATCTGCTCGTCGCTGGGGCGTACGCCGGTGTAGAGGACGAACTGCTCGGCGGCCTGCAGCGCGATGACCTCGGCGCCGGTGATGACGTTCTTGCCCCGCTCCCGCGCGGCGACGACGAGCGGCGTGTCGCTCGGGCTCGCGACGACGTCGAAGATCCACGTCGCGGCGTCGATCTCGTCGGTGGTGAAGCTCAACCGCCCCTCACCCTCACCACCGGCCATGCCCAGGGGCGTGACGTTGACGAGGACGTCGGTGCCTTCCGGCACCTCGCGCGAGTGCTCCCAACCGTATTGCGCGGCGAGCTTCTCCCCCGCCTCGACGTTGCGCGCGACGATCGTTCCGCGCGTGAAGCCGGTGTCGCGGCACGCGGCGACGACCGCCTTGCCCATGCCGCCCGAGCCGCGCACGGCGATGCGCAGGTCGGTCGGCACGCCGTGGGTCTGCAGCAGCGACGCGACGGCGACGTAATCGGTGTTGTAGCCGGTGAGGATGCCGTCGTCGTTGACGATCGTGTTGACGGAGTCGATGGCCTTCGCCGATTCGTCGAGCGCGTCGAGCATCGGGATGACCTGTTCTTTGAACGGCATGCTCACTGCCGCGCCCCGGATCGGCAGCCCCCTGATGCCGGCGACGGCCTGCGCGAGATCGACCGGCGAGAACGCCTTGTAGACGAAGTCGAGCCCCAGCTCGTCATACAGCCGGTTGTGGAAGCGCGTGCCGATGTTACTTGGCCGCCCCGACATCGAGATGCACAGCTGCGTGTCCTTGGAGAGCATGCGCGCCAGCCTAGCGCCGCCGCCGCGGAACGACGAAGGGCTCGACCTTGACGGTCGAGCCCTGTGCGCGTGCCGACGGGGGGATTCGAACCCCCACGCCTTGCGGCAAAGCATTTTGAGTGCTCCGTGTCTGCCATTCCACCACGTCGGCTGGTGCCCGCTCACCTTACCCGAACGCGCGCTGCCCCCGCGCACCGGGCGCGGGGGCAGCAGCGTCGATCAAGGACTGAGGCAGGATCAGTTCTGCGCGGCGGCGCTACGGGCCTTCTCGTGGTCCTCGTAGGCCGGCGCGACGCGGTTCTTCGCGTCACCGATCTTGTGCACGCGCAGCGCGTTCGTCGAACCGGGGATGCCGGGAGGCGATCCGGCGGCGATGACGACGAGGTCACCCTCGACGCAGCGACCGTCGCCGAGGAAGATCTCGTCGACCTGCATCGACATCTCGTCCGTGTGCTTGACCTTCGGGCTGCACTCCGTCTGCACGCCCCACACGAGCGCGAGCTGCGAACGCACCGTCTCCGACGGCGTGAACGCGACGATCGGCAGGCGCGGACGCAGACGCGACATGCGCTGCGCCGAGTCGCCCGTCGTCGTGAAGTTGACCAGATGCGTGCACCCGAGCGTCTCCCCCACCTCGACGGCGGCCTTCGTCACGACGCCGCCCTTCGTGTGCGGCTGGATGCCGAGGTCGGGCACGCGCTCGAGGCCGTGCTCCTCCGTCGAGGAGATGATGCGCGCCATCGTCTTGACCGTCTCGATCGGCCACGCACCGACCGACGTCTCCCCCGACAGCATGACGGCGTCCGCGCCGTCGAGCACCGCGTTGGCGCAGTCTGAGGCCTCGGCGCGCGTCGGGCGCGGGTTCTCGATCATCGACTCGAGCACCTGCGTCGCGACGATGACGGGCTTCGCCGCGCGACGCGCGAGCTCGATGGCACGCTTCTGCACGATCGGCACGTCCTCGAGCGGCAGTTCGACGCCGAGGTCGCCGCGCGCGACCATGATGCCGTCGAACGCCTCGATGATCTCGATGAGGTTCTCGACCGCCTGCGGCTTCTCGATCTTCGCGATGACGGGGCGACGGATGCCCACCTCGTCCATGATCTCGTGGCAGCGCGTGATGTCGGCGGCGTCGCGCACGAAAGACAGCGCGATGAGGTCGGCGCCAGCCTTCAACGCCCAGCGCAGGTCAGCCTCGTCCTTCTCGCTGAGCGCGGGCACGCTCACCGCGACACCGGGCAGGTTGATGCCCTTGTTGTTCGAGACGCGGCCCGGCACGACCACCTCGGTCACGACGTCCGTGGCCGTCACCTCGACCGCGCGCAGCGCGACCTTGCCGTCGTCGACGAGCAGCATGTCGCCGACGTTGACGTCGCCCGGCAGGCCCTTGTAGGTCGTGCCGACGCGCTCGGAGTCACCGTCGACGTCCTCGGTCGTGATGGTGAAGCGGTCGCCCTTCGCGAGGTCGACCGGGCCCGCGGAGAAACGAGCGGTGCGGATCTTCGGGCCCTGCAGGTCGGCGAGGACGCCGACGGCGCGACCCGTCGCCGCAGCGGCGGCGCGGACGTGGTCGTACCGGGTCTGGTGCTCCTCGTACGAACCGTGGGAGAGGTTGAAGCGGGCGACGTCGAGGCCGGCCTCGACGAGCTCACGCGTCCGTTCGGCAGAGTCGGTAGCAGGGCCAAGGGTGGCAACAATTTTCGCGCGACGCATGCTGCCAACCCTATCGCCCGCGCGAGCGTTCCCTCAGTCGACCATCTCGCCCGGTGAGACCCCCGTCACCGTACTCGCGGGTAGGCCCGCGACGACGCGGAAACCCCCGCCGCCACGAGGGCGGCAGGGGCTTCCACGACGCCCGATCAGGCGTCAACACATGCGGACGATCACACCGTCAGCGGACGATCCGTCGGCTTGATCGGCGCGGGCAACGTCGAGTCACCCATGAGCCAGGTGTCGACGCCGCGCGCCGCGCTGCGACCCTCGGCGATCGCCCACACGATGAGCGACTGGCCGCGCCCACAGTCACCGGCGACGAACACGCCGGGCACGCTCGACATGTAGTTCGCGTCGCGCTGCACGTTGCTGCGCTCGTCGGTGTCGACGCCGAGCTGCTCGAGCAGACCCTCGCCCTGCGGGCCGAGGAAGCCCATCGCGAGCAGCACGAGCTGCGCCGGGATGACTCGCTCCGAGCCTTCGACCTCCTCGAACTTGCCGTCGACGAACTTCACCTCGACGATCTTCAGACCGCTGACGTTGCCGTCGTCGTCCGCGAGGATCTCCTTCGTCGAGGCGGAGTAGACGCGCTCGCCACCCTCCTCGTGCGCCGAGGCGACGCGGAAGATCATCGGGTACGTCGGCCACGGCTGGTTGGCCGGACGCTCCTCGCCGGGCTGCGGCATGATCTCGAGGCTCGTCACCGACTTCGCGCCCTGACGCAGCGCCGTACCGATGCAGTCGGCTCCGGTGTCGCCACCACCGATGACGACGACGTCCTTGCCGGTCGCGAGGATCTGACCCTCGACCTCGCCGCCGAGCGCGACGCGGTTGGCCTGGGGCAGGTACTCCATCGCCTGGTACGTGCCCGTGTGCTCACGCCCCGGCACCGGCAGGTCGCGACGCACCGTCGCGCCCATCGCGAGGACGACGGCGTCGTAGCGCGAGCGCAGCTGCTCCGCCGTCAGCGTCACGCCGATCTCGGTGTTGCAGCGGAAACGGGTGCCCTCGGCCTTCATCTGCTCGATGCGACGATCGAGGATGCCCTTCTCCATCTTGAACTCGGGGATGCCGTAGCGCATCAGGCCACCGGGGGCGTCGTCGCGCTCGAACACGGCGACGGTGTGCCCGGCGCGCGTCAGCTGCTGCGCGGCGGCGAGGCCGGCAGGCCCCGAACCGACGACGGCGACCGTCTTGCCCGTCAGGCGCGTCGGCACCTGCGGCGTGACGTAACCACGCTCGAAGCCCTCCTCGACGACCGTCTTCTCGACCTGCTTGATCGTGACGGCGGGCTGGCTGATGCCGAGCACGCACGCCGTCTCGCAGGGCGCGGGGCACAGGCGTCCGGTGAACTCGGGGAAGTTGTTCGTGGCGTGGAGGCGCTCGATGGCCTCCTCCCACTCGCCCTTCCACGACAGGTCGTTCCACTCGGGGATGAGGTTGCCGAGGGGGCAGCCCGAGTGACAGAACGGGATGCCGCAGTCCATGCATCGGCCGGCCTGACGCTGCAGGGTGCCGAGCTGCTGCTCCTCGTACACCTCCTTCCAGTCGCGGATGCGAACGGGAACGGGGCGACGTTCGGGCAGCTCGCGCTCCCGGGTCTTGAGGAATCCGCGGGGGTCAGCCACGTCAACTCACCTCCATGATCTTGTCCCACACCTGGGCGCTGTCGGGGTCGACGCCCATGCCTTCGGCGTCCTTGCGGATGCTCAGCACGCGCTGGTACTCACGCGGCGTGACGAGCGAGAAACGGACGAGGCTCGCAGGCCAGTCGTTCAGCAACGACTCGGCGACGGACGAACCCGTCTCGGCGGCGTGCTTCGTCAGCAGCTCCTTGACGACGTCCTCGTCCTCGGCGCGCAGACCGGTGACCTCGACGAGCTCGCGGTTGACGAGGTCGGCGTCGAGATCGAGGACATACGCCTCACCGCCCGACATGCCGGCCGCGAAGTTGCGTCCGGTCGCGCCGAGGATGAGCACGCGACCACCGGTCATGTACTCGCAGCCGTGATCGCCCACGCCCTCGACGACGGCCGTCGCTCCTGAGTTGCGGACGCAGAAGCGTTCGCCGACCTTGCCGCGCAGGAAGATCTCACCGCTGGTCGCGCCATAACCGATGACGTTGCCCGCGATGGCGTTCTCCTCGGCGACGAGGGCCGTCTCGGTATCGGGACGGATGATGATGCGCCCACCCGACAGGCCCTTGCCCACGTAGTCGTTGCCCTCGCCGACGAGCCGCAGCGTCAGGCCCTTCGGGATGAAGGCGCCGAAGCTCTGCCCGCCCGCACCGCGCAGCGTGATGTCGACGAAGTCGTCGTGGAGCAATTCATCGAGGTAGCGCTTGGTCAACTCGTGGCCGAGCATCGTGCCGACGGTGCGGTTGACGTTCGACACCTTCGTCTCGAACGCGACCGGCGTCTGTTGCTCGATGGCGTCCTTCGCCTTCGCGATGAGTTCGTTGTCGAGCGCAGCGTCGAGGTGGTGATCCTGACCCTGGGTGTTGAACAGCTCACCGCCGAACGGCATCTCCGCCTTCGCGAAGATCGGCGCGAGGTCGAGACCACTGGCCTTCCAGTGCTCGACGGCCTCGTCGGTGTCGAGCGCCTCGACGTGCCCGACGGCCTCCTCGATCGAACGGAAACCGAGCTCGGCGAGGATCTCGCGCACCTCCTCGGCGATGTACTCGAAGAACGTCTCGACGAACTCCGGCTTGCCGCTGAAACGCTCGCGCAGCTCCGGGTTCTGCGTCGCGATGCCGACCGGGCAGGTGTCGAGGTGACACACGCGCATCATGATGCAGCCGCTGACGACGAGGGGCGCGGTTGCGAAACCGAACTCCTCCGCGCCGAGCAGCGCGGCGATGACGACGTCACGGCCTGTCTTGAGCTGGCCGTCGGTCTGCACGACGATGCGGTCGCGCAGGCCGTTGAGCAGCAGCGTCTGCTGCGCTTCGGCGAGGCCGAGCTCCCACGGCCCACCGGCGTGCTTGAGCGACGTCAGCGGGGAGGCTCCCGTGCCGCCGTCGTGGCCGGAGATGAGCACGACGTCCGCGTGGGCCTTCGAGACACCGGCGGCGACGGTGCCGACGCCGACCTCGGAGACGAGCTTGACGTGGATGCGCGCGCTCGGGTTCGCGTTCTTCAGGTCGTGGATGAGCTGCGCGAGATCCTCGATCGAGTAGATGTCGTGGTGCGGCGGCGGCGAGATGAGACCCACGCCGGGCGTCGCGTGACGCGTGCGCGCCACCCACGGGTACACCTTCGGCCCGGGCAGCTGACCGCCCTCGCCGGGCTTCGCGCCCTGTGCCATCTTGATCTGGATGTCGTCGGCCTCCGTGAGGTACAGCGACGTCACGCCGAAGCGACCCGAGGCGACCTGCTTGATCGCCGAACGACGCTTCGGGTCGAGCAGGCGATCGACGTCCTCGCCGCCCTCTCCGGTGTTCGACTTCGCGCCGAGACGGTTCATCGCGATCGCGAGCGTCTCGTGTGCCTCCTTCGAGATCGAGCCGTACGACATCGCACCCGTCGAGAAGCGCTTGACGATGGCGCTCGCCGGCTCCACCTCGTCGATCGAGATCGACGGACGGTCGGAGGCGAACTTGAACAGCCCGCGCAGCGTCATGAGCTCCGCCGACTGGTCGTCGACGGCCTGCGTGTACTGCTTGAAGATGTCGTAACGACGCGCGCGCGTCGAGTGCTGCAGACGGAACACCGTCGTCGGGTTGAACAGGTGCGGTGCACCCTCGCGGCGCCACTTGTACTCGCCACCGACCTCGAGCTCGCGGTGCGCGGGGCCCTGGCCGTCGCTCGGGTAGGCCTTCGCGTGACGCGCCGCGACCTCGGCCGCGATGACGTCCAGACCGATGCCGCCGAGACGCGACGTCGTCGCGGTGAAGTACTCGTCGACGACCTCCTGGCTGAGGCCGAGCGCCTCGAACACCTGCGCGCCGCGGTAGGAGGCGACGGTCGAGATGCCCATCTTCGACATGACCTTGAGCAGGCCCTTGCCGAGCGCCTTGATGAGGTTCTTGACGGCCTGCTCGGGCGTCGTGTCACCGAGCGCACCCTCGTGGGCGAGCTGCTCGACGGACTCCATCGCGAGGTACGGGTTGACGAGCGCCGCGCCGTAGCCGACGAGCAGCGCGACGTGGTGGACTTCGCGCACATCGCCGGCCTCGACGACGAGCCCGACCTGCAGACGCGTCTTCTGACGAATGAGGTGGTGGTGCACCGCCGCCGTCAGAAGCAGCGACGGGATCGGCGCGAACTCGGCGTTCGAGTCACGATCGGACAGGACGACGAAGCGGTGACCGTCGGCGATCGCCTGGTCGACCTCGGCGAAGATGCCCTGCAGGCGTGCCTTGAGCGCGCTCGCACCACCGTCGACGCGGTACGTGCCGCGGATGACGTACGCCGCGAAGCCTGCGCGGTCGCCGTCGGCGTTGATGTGGACGATCTTCGCGAGCTCGTCGTTGTCGATGACAGGGAAGCCGAACTCGACCTGCTTGACGTGCTCGGGGCCGTCGGTGAGCAGGTTGCCCTCCGGACCCATCGTCGTGCCGAGGCTCGTGACGAGCTCCTCGCGGATCGCGTCGAGCGGCGGGTTCGTCACCTGCGCGAACAGCTGCGTGAAGTAGTCGAACAGCAGGCGCGGACGCGAGCTGAGGACGGCGACGGGCGTGTCGGTGCCCATCGAACCGAGCGCCTCGGCGCCCGTCGACGCCATCGGCGTCAGCAGGATCTTCAGCTCCTCGTTCGTGTAGCCGAACGTCTGCTGACGGCGCGTGACCGAGCTGAGCGAATGGGTGATGTGCTCACGATCCGGCAGGTCGCCGACCTTGACGATGCCCGAGTCGAGCCACTCCTGATACGGCTTCGCCGTGGCGAGTTCGCCCTTGATCTCCTCGTCCGGGATGATGCGCCCGGCCTCGGTGTCGATGAGGAACATCTTGCCCGGCTGCAGGCGCCCACGCTCGACGACGTCCTCCGGCGCGAGGCCGAGCACACCCGCCTCGGAGGCGAGGACGACGAGGCCGTCCTTCGTCACCGAGTAACGCCCGGGACGCAGGCCGTTGCGGTCGAGGACGGCGCCGATGAGCGAACCGTCGGTGAACGTCACGCACGCGGGGCCGTCCCACGGCTCCATGAACGCGGCGTGGTACTCGTAGAACGCGCGACGCGCCGGGTCCATCGTCGCGTGGTTCTCCCACGCCTCGGGGATCATCATGAGCACCGAGTGCGGCAGGCTGCGACCCGACAGGTGCAGCAGTTCGAGGGCCTCGTCGAACGTCGCCGAGTCGGACGCGTTCGGGGTGCAGATCGGCAGCAGGCGAGACAGGTCGCCGGGAATGATGTCGCTGCGCAACTGCGACTCGCGTGCGCTCATCCAGTTGCGGTTGCCGCGCACCGTGTTGATCTCACCGTTGTGCGCGATGAAGCGGAACGGGTGCGCGAGCGGCCAGCTCGGGAACGTGTTCGTCGAGAACCGGCTGTGCACGAGGGCCAGCGCCGTCTCGAACCGCTCGTCCGACAGGTCGGGGTAGAACTGCTCGAGCTGCGCCGTCGTCAGCATGCCCTTGTGGACCATGGTGCGCGCCGACAGCGACGCGAAGTAGACGTCGAGCTCGTTCTCGGCGCGCTTGCGCGCACAGAACGCGAGACGGTCGAGTTCGAGGCCCGAGGCGTCGCCGTCCTTCGCCGCGACGAACACCTCGCGGAAGACCGGCATCGTGCCGCGCGCCGACTCACCGACGACGTCGGGGTTGACGGGGACGTCACGCCAGCCGAGGACGACGAGGCCTTCCTCGTCGGCGATGCGGTCGAAGCCCTCGCCGACGTGCCACTGGCCGTCGGCGTCCTGCGGCAGGAACGCGATGCCGACGGCGTAGGAGCCCTTCGCGGGCAGCTCGAAGTCGACGACCTCACGCAGGAAGGCGTCGGGGATCTGCGTGAGGATGCCGGCGCCGTCGCCGACGAGCGGGTCGGCGCCCGTGGCACCGCGGTGGTCGAGGTTGGTCAGGGCCAGCAGCGCCGCGTCGACGATGTCGTGGCCGGCGTGGCCCCGCATCGTCGCGACGAGCGCGACACCACAGGCGTCATGCTCGAACGTGGGGTCGTACAACCCCTGGGCAGCGGGCTGGGCGGAGAAAGCATGAGCAGACATGACTCACCGTCCTGTTCGTCGTCGGGACGCCCGAGCGCAGGGCGCACGAGGCATCGGGTCGGGTCGAAACCACCGCGGGACGGCATTGGCCTGCGGGTTTTATGCATTCTATCGAATGTTCATGCGCGCTCACCAGGTGGACGAGCGCGTCTCAGCTGACGATACAGCTCAGGAGGCCTCGTCGGCCGTGGTGTCCGCATCGTGTGCACCGTGGGCATCCGGCTCGAGCTGGTGCGCCGCCCGTGGGTCGGCGGACGCACGCCGGCGCGCGATGAAGATCGCGAGGCCGAGCAGGAAGACGATGCCGCACACCCACACGTTGACGCGCACACCGAGGATGCGGTTCGCGAAGTCGCTGCGCATCAACTCGACGACGATGCGGCCGAGCGGGTACAGCATGACGTACAGCGCGAACGCCTGCCCCTGGCGCAGCCGCCCCGAATCCGACAGGCGCCAGATGACGAGGGCGATGAGCACGCACCAGATCGCCTCGTAGAGGAACGTCGGGTGGAATGTGCCGAGGACGACGGGGGCACCGGTCGAGTCGACGACCGCACGCCCCTTGTTCATGTCCCACTGGTGGATCTCGAGGGCCCACGGCACGTTCGTCGCGCGACCGTACAACTCGTTGTTGAAATAGTTGCCGAACCGGCCGATCGCCTGCGCGAGCGGCAGCGCGGGGGCGACGCAGTCGGCGAGCACCGCGAACGGGACGCCCGCCTTGCGCGCGCCGAACAAGGCGCCGACGGCGCCCAGGACGACTGCGCCCCAGATGCCGAGGCCGCCCTCCCACACCTTGAACGCGTCGAGCGGGTGCCCGCCCTCGCCGAAGTACGGCTGCGGCGTCGTGATGACGTGGTACAGCCGCCCCCCGACGATGCCGAACGGCACGATCCACAGGGCGACGTCGACGGCCGCGTCACGCGAGTAGCCGCGCCCTTCGAGGCGCCGCCCGGTGATCATCGTCGCGATGACGACGCCCGCCAGGATGCAGATCGCATACGCCCGAAGGGGTACCGGGCCCAGCCACAGCACCCCTTCGGTCGGTGAAGGAATCTCCGTCAGCATCAGAACTTGGCCAGCACCTTGTCGATCGTGGTGGGCGTCGCGTTCTCGATGTTCATCATGCCGGCCATGTCGGCGTTGTCGACGTCCTTGCCGTTGATCTTGACGACCGGCGTGGAGTTGACCCCGGCCTTGTTGGTCTCGGACTCGGTCTTCTTGACGTACGCCGAGTACCGGTTGTCGTTGACGCACTTCTCATAGGACGAGCCCTTGACGCCCACGTCCTTCGCGAGCTTGATGAGCGTCTCGTTCGTGTAGCCGACGCCCTCCTTGGGCTGGTTCTCGAACACCTTCGTCGTGAAGTCGGAGAACTTGCCGGCGGTGGCGGTGCAGAACGCGGCGTTCGCGGCGCGGGCAGAGCTGTCGCCGGGCAGGTTCTCATCGAGGAAGGTCTTGACGTGGTACGTCAGCTTGACGTCACCGGCCTTCGCCATGTCCAGGAGCTTGGCTCCCTGGGCCTGCTCGAACTGCTTGCAGAACGGACACTGGTAGTCGAAGTAGACGTCGACCTTCTTCGCGTCGGCCTTGGCCTTGTCGGCGAACACCGGCATGCCCTGGCCGTTGGCGAGTGCACCCGTCGGGGTGTCACCGGCAGCGACAGGGGTGTCGGTGTCATCGCTCTTGTTGAGCGAGAGGAAGGCGACGGCCGCGATCGCGATGACGGCCACGAGGCCGACGATCGCGGCGATCAAGCCCTTGCTGGGGCCCTGCTTGGGCGCCACGGATTGCAGCTTGGTGGAAGCATCAGGTCGCATGGGTGAAGCCTTTCACAGATGGCGGGGGCGTTGAGTCACGAAGATCGTTCAGCCCCACAGCGCGCCGTCGGCGCTGAAGCGGCTGCGCGGGCGCCAGGCGAGCAGCCCGGCGAGGATGAGAAAGACGATGTCGCGGCCGATCTCCTGCGGATACTTCGTCTGGCTCGCGGCAACCGCCCCGCCCTCGGAGAAGCACCCACAGTCGATCGAGATGCCGCGCGCCCACGCCGAGGCGATGCCCGCGATGAAGATGACGAGCAGCAGCGCGGAGATGATCGCCGCGAAGCGGGCGAACAGGCCGACGAGCAGGATGACGCCGAGCGCCACCTCCGCCAGCGGCAGGATCGTGCCGATGACGTTCGCGACGTCGTAGGAGAACAGGTCGTATGCGCGCACCGAGCGGCGCGAGGCGTCGAGGTGCGTGAGCTTCGGCAGGCCTGCATAGAGGAAGACACCGGCGAGCACGAGGCGCAGCACGAGGGCGATCCACGGCCAGCGGTTCGAGCGCTCGGCGGTGGGCTTGGTCGTGCTCGTGTCCATGCTGGTGCTCAACGTCGTACTCCGTCGCTCAGTTCCTTCGTGGCCTCGGCGAGGGCCGCCAGGCCGCGTTCGGGGTCGGTGTCGAGCAGCGTCTTGACGAGCGCGGAACCGACGATGACACCGTCGGCGTACCGGCCGATCTCGCGCGCCTGCTCCGCCGTCGAGACGCCGAGGCCGACGCAGACGGGCAGGTCGGTGGCGGCCTTCGTCCGCTCGACGAGACCCTTCGCGGCGTCACCGACGCTCGTGCGCGCACCCGTGACGCCCATGACGGACGCCGCATAGACGAAGCCCGAGCAGTTCGCCGTCGTCGCCGCGACGCGGGCGAGCGTCGAACTGGGCGCGACGAGGAAGATCTTCGCGAGGCCGAGCTCGTCGGCGACGGCGATCCACTCGTCGGCCTCGTCGGGCACGAGGTCGGGGGTGATGAGGCCGGCTCCCCCGGCGGCCTTCAACTCCTCCGCGAAACGGCGGATGCCGTAGCGCAGCACCGGGTTCCAGTACGTCATGACGACGGCCACGCCACCGGCGTCGGTGACGGCCCGCACGACGCGGAAGACGTCCGCGGTGTGCACACCGCCCTCGAGAGCCTGCGTCGCGGCGCTCTGGATGACGGGGCCGTCCATGAGCGGATCGGTGTACGGCAGGCCGACCTCGACGATGTCGCAACCGTTCTCGACCATGACCTGCGCGGCACGGATCGAATCCGCGACGCTCGGGAAGCCTGCGGGAAGGTAGCCGACGAGGGCGGCGCGGCCTTCGTCCCGGGTGGCGGCGAAGACGGCGTCAAGCGGAATGGGGGTGCTCACAGCTTCGTCTCCTCGACCTCGCCGCTGACGACGGTCTCGTCTTCATCGATGAGCCCGAACCAGCGGGCGGCGGTGTGCACGTCCTTGTCGCCGCGCCCGGAGAGGCTGACGAGGATCAGCCCATCCTCACCCAGCTCGGCGCCGACCTTCATCGCGCCCGCGAGGGCGTGCGCCGACTCGATGGCCGGCAGGATGCCCTCGGTCTGCGACAGCAGCCGGAACGCCTCCATCGCCTCGACGTCGGTGATCGGGTGGTACTCGGCGCGACCGATGTCCTTGAGGTAGCTGTGCTCCGGACCGACGCTCGGGTAGTCGAGGCCCGCGGAGACCGAGTGCGTCTCGATCGTCTGGCCCTCCTCGTCCTGGATGACGTAGGTGTAGGCACCATGCAGGACGCCCGGCGTGCCCTGGCCGCTGAAGCGCGACGCGTGCTTGCCGCTCGCGATGCCCTCGCCGCCGCCCTCGAGGCCGACGAGGCGAACGCCGTCGTCACCGATGAAGCGGTGGAAGATGCCCATCGCGTTCGAGCCGCCGCCGACGCAGGCGCAGACTGCGTCGGGCAGGCGCCCGGCCTCGGTGAGGATCTGCTCGCGGGCCTCCTCACCGATGAGCTTGTGGAAGTCGCGCACCATCTCGGGGAACGGGTAGGGGCCCGTCACCGTGCCGAGCACGTAGTGCGTCGTGTCGACGTTGGCGACCCAGTCGCGGAACGCCTCGTTGACGGCGTCCTTGAGCGTCTGGCTGCCGTGCTCGACGGGCACAACGCTTGCGCCGAGCAGCTGCATGCGTGCGACGTTGAGGGCCTGACGCTCGGTGTCGACCTTGCCCATGTAGACGACGCACTCCAGGCCCATGAGCGCCGCGGCCGTCGCGGTGGCAACGCCGTGCTGGCCGGCACCCGTCTCCGCGATGACGCGCGTCTTGCCCATGCGCTTGGCCAGCAGCGCCTGGCCGAGGACGTTGTTGATCTTGTGCGAGCCGGTGTGGTTGAGATCCTCGCGCTTGAGGAAGACGCGCGCGCCGCCGCAGTGCTCGGCGAAGCGCTTGACCTCGGTGATCGGGCTCGGACGGCCCGTGTATGTGCGGTGCAGTTCGGCGAGTTCGTGGCGAAACTCGTCGTCCACCATCGCCTTCTGGCGTTGCTCGTCGAGCTCTTCGAGCGCGGCGACGAGGGCCTCGGGGACGTAGCGTCCGCCGTAGTCGCCGAAGCGCCCGAGGCCGTGCGGCGCGAGACCGTCGTGGCGCGGTTCGCCGAGCGGGGTGGGGTCGGTCATGCGGGCGTCCCTTCGACGGCTGACGCGTTCGTGGCGTCGGCGCACGCGGTGATGATGTCGGCAAGCCCCTGCTGGGGGTCGCCGTTCTTGACGAGTGCCTCGCCGATGAGCAGCGCCTGTGCGCCCTCGCGGGCGTAGCGGGCGGCATCGGCGGGCCCGGAGATGCCCGACTCGGCGACCTTGACGACGTGCGCCGACAGCGTTGCGGCGATCGGGCCGAACACCTCGGGGTGGACGTCGAGCGTCTTGAGGTTGCGGGCGTTGACGCCGAGCAGCTGTGCGTCGACGGCGAGTGCCCGTTCCGCCTCGGCGGCGTCGTGAACCTCGACGAGCGCCGTCATCCCGAGTTCGCGCGTAAGAGCCGCGAAGTCGCGCAGCTGCGCGTCGTCGAGGGCGGCGACGATGAGGAGGACGAGGTCGGCGCCATGGGCGCGGGCCTCGAAGAACTGGTACGGCTCGACCATGAAGTCCTTGCGCAGCACCGGGATGTCGACGGCGGCGCGCACGGCGTCGAGATCCGCGAGCGACCCGCCGAACCGGCGCTGCTCGGTGAGCACCGAGATCGCGGTCGCTCCCCCGTCGGCGTACTGCGCGGCGAGCGCGGCCGGGTCGGGGATCTGCGCGAGCGCGCCCTTGCTCGGGCTGGAGCGCTTCACCTCGGAGATGACGGCGATGCGCCGCGCGTCACGGGCGGCGTGGAACGCGGCGAGCGCGTCGCGTGCGGGCGTCGCGGCGTCGGCGTCACGCGTGACGTCGGCGAGGCTGCGCGCGCGCACGCGCTCGGCGAGGTCGTCTCGCACCCCGGCGATGATCGAGTCGAGAACAGTGGTCACGGTCGAATCCAATCAGCGTGACAGGGCACGGCGCCGCCGGTTCCAGCGTGTGGTCACGGCGCGCGCCGGGCCCGTCATGCCGCGGCGTGGATCAGGCGGGCTTGCGCTCGGAGTCCATCGAGCCGTGCGCGGCAGCGCTGCGGCGGTTCGCCTTGCCCATGAGCCACCCGACGACGCCGCCGCCGACGACGAGGACCGCGCCGATGATGTCAAGCAGTTCGTTGCCGAAGTACACACCGAACGCGATGAGGAGCGAACCGACCATGCAGATGCCGACGCCCGTCCAGGCGGCGGGGCTGTGGCCGTGGTCGAGGTACGGGCTGTCTCCGGACATCGTCATTTCTCCTTGGAGCCGTGCTGCGCTGCCGACGTCTCCGTCACGCGCGTTGATGAACTGTTCTGGGTCATTGTGTCAGGCCCGTCCGGCTCGTGCGAGCCGGGGGCGGTCTCGGTGTCGGTCGGGTCGATGCCGCGGTTCATGAGATCCCAGTCGCTCTCGTGCGTCGTCGGCGCCTTGGTCTCCATCGGCGCGTCGTAGCGGCTCGACAGCCCCGCCCAGCGGCGCACGCCGAGCAGCGCCAGCAGGGACGCGGCGACACTGAGCAGGCCGGCGAACACCGCGGCCCAGAACCATGGCGTGAACGTGCCGCGCGCGACGGCCTCACCGTTGTGGCCGGTGACGGACGTCATCCGCGTCTTGACCGCCGAGGCCGGGTCGCCCAGCGTCAGCAGCGTGACGACGAGCAGCGCGACCGAGGCGATGAGCGAGACGAGCGCGGCGGGCCAACGCGCGATGCGGCCGGCCGTCGCGGCGGCAAGGACGCCGGCGATGGCGACGAGGGCGATCCCGAAGTAGCCGGGCACCGCCTGGTTGCCCGTGACGTCGACCTTGCTGCTCGCGATGACGCCATCGTTGAGGGAGCCGTTGATCCACGTGCGCCCCGAGACGATCGCGGCGAGGACGGCCGCGATGAGGCTGAGCAGGATGACGCTGCGTTTCGTCGTGAAGGTGCTCATGCGATTCCCGTCATGCCGTCGGCGGTCGCGACGGCGCGCAACGCCGCGGCGGCCTTGTTGATCGTCTCCTGGTATTCGCTCTCCGGCACCGAGTCGGCGACGACGCCGGCGCCCGCCTGGACGTGCGCGACACCGTCCTTGAGCACGGCCGTGCGGATGGCGATGGCGGCGTCGGCGTCGCCCGCGAGGTCGAAGTAGCCGATGACGCCGCCGTAGATGCCCCGACGGGTGCCCTCGCGCGATTCGATGATCTGCATCGCGCGTGGTTTCGGCGCGCCCGAGAGGGTGCCCGCGGGAAACGTCGCCTCGAGCACGTCGTAGGCGGTGACGTCGTCGCGGCGTGCGCCGATGACGGTCGACTCGAGGTGGATGACGTGGCTGTAGTTGCGGATGTTCATGAACTCGACCGTCTCGACGGTTCCCGCGCGACAGACGCGCTGCAGGTCGTTGCGCGACAGGTCGACGAGCATGAGGTGCTCGCTGCGCTCCTTGGGGTCGGCCAGCAGGTCGTCGGCGAGCTCCTGATCGTGTTCCGGGGTCTTGCCGCGCGGGCGCGAACCGGCGATCGGGTGCGTGATGACGCGTTCTCCTGTCACCTTGACGAGCGCCTCCGGCGAGCTGCCGACGACGTCGTACGCGCCGCCGTCAGGGTGCGGCAGGCGGAGCAGATACATGTAGGGGCTGGGGTTGCTCGCGCGCAGGGCGCGGTAGACATCGAGCGCGTCGGCGTGCGTGTCGACGCTGAATCGCTGGCTGACGACGATCTGGAAAGCCTCGCCCGCGCGGATGTCCTCCTTGCACGACTCGACCATGTCGTGGAACTGCTCGCGCGTGTGGCTGCTGCGCACGTCCTGGGCGCGCTCGTGCGGGATCGCCACCGTCGAAGCTGCCGGTTCGGCGAGGCGGGTCTGAATCGCGTCGAGGCGGGCGACGGCGTCGTCGTACGCGGCGCGCGCGCCGGATTCAAGGCCGTCGAAGTTGACGGCATTGGCGACGAGCAGGAGCGAGCCGTCCTGATGGTCCATGACGGCGAGATCCGTGGCGAGCAACATCGTGACTTCGGGGATCGCGAGAACGTCGTCGGCGTGGTCGCCGATCTTCTCCCAGCGACGCACCGCGTCGTAGCCGATCGCGCCGACGAAACCGCTCGTCAGCGGCGGCAGGCCGGCGATGCGTTCGGTGTGAAGTGCCTGCAGGGACGCGCGTAGGGCATCGACCGCCAGGCCTGTCGTCGGCAGCCCCGTCGGCACGTCGCCGAGCCAGACGACGTCGCCGTCACGCTCGGTGAGCGTCGCACGGCTCGCGGCGCCGATGAACGAGTAGCGCGACCACACGCCGCCGTGCTCCGCCGATTCCAGCAGGAACGTGCCCGGCTCGTCGCGCGCCAGCTTGCGGTAGATGCCGATGGGTGTCTCCGCGTCGGCGAGCAGCTTGCGCACGACGGGGATGACGCGACGCCCACCCGCGAGGTGCTCGAACAACTCGACGCTTGGCCACGTCGCGCCCCAGGTCAGGTCGGCGGCGAGGCTCGTCTCCGGCTCGGCTGCGGCAGTCATGCGTTGCTCCTGGGGGTGGGCGTGGTGGCGGGTACGTCTGCGGCGACGGTTGGGGTTGACGTTGTCGTGGCTGCGTCCGCAGCGTCGGTTCCGGTGGGCGCCGTGGTAGCTGCGTCAGCGTCGGTTCCGGTGGACACGGTCGCGCCATCACTGCAGACGGCGGCGTCGAGGTCGGTGAAGAAGCAGCTGCGTTCGCCGGTGTGGCATGCGGCGCCGACCTGGTCGACGCGGACGAGCAACGCGTCGCCGTCGCAGTCGAGGGCGACGCTGCGCACGTACTGCGCGTGGCCCGACGTGTCGCCCTTGCGCCAATACTCGCCGCGGCTGCGCGACCAGAACGTCACGCGCCCCTCGCTCAGCGTGCGGCGCAGCGCCTCGTCGTCCATCCAGCCGAGCATGAGCACGTCACCGTTTGTGTCGTCCTGGATGATCGCGGCGACGAGACCCGCGTCGTCGCGCTTGAGGCGCTGCGCGACGTCAGGGCTGAGCGGCGATGAAGGCTCGGGCGAAGACATGCGGGCCATTGTGCCAAGTGGCCCTGACAACCCGTCGCGGTGTCTCGCGCTGGCACCTCGCGGATCACTGCGGGCCCCAACGCCGCCTGACCTCACGCTCCCGCGCATCGCGGATCGCGACGGGGACGCAGCTGCGCCTGACCCCGCACCCGCGCGCGGCGGATGACGGCGGGGATCCAGCGCGGCCTTATCCCACGCTGACGTCGCATGAACGGGTGGAGTTCTCCCTCAGCGTGATCTCACCCAGGCATCCGAGCTAGGGTTCCGACGCGGTGTCGCCGACACGACTGGCGAGGTGGAGTCGGGCGACACCGAGCCGTCTGGCCGCGCGAACAGGTGTGGCGTCGGCGTGCGTGGTGCCGCCGTGTCGGTGATGCTGCACCCGGGAAAGTGAACGCGCCCGGGACATGAAATGGGCCGCGGGTTGTGGCCGGGGAATGACTGCGCCGTCAGACCAGGTCCGAGCAGTAGGTAGCGGGCACAGACCTCGCCAGACCAGGATTGAGCGGCGGCGCACCGAGAGCGCGGAGCACGTGAGATCAGGGTTCGGCAGGCAGCCGGGGCCGCAAGGCCGCGAGGGCCGTCAGGCGGCGCGAACGGCGTCGGCGTGTGTGATGCCGCCGGGTTCGGTGACCCAGCGGGCACCGGAGGGCGACAGCCACGTGCAGACGCCGTCGGGCGTCATCCTCACGCGGAAGCCCCCGTGGGTCTTGGCGCGGTGATGGTGACGACACAGCGCCTGCAGGTTGGTCGCGCTCGTCGGCCCGCCCTGGTCGAACGGCATGACGTGGTCGAGGTCGCACCGCGAGGCGGCCGTTTCGCAGAACGGGAAGCGGCACACGCCGTCGCGCTCCCGCACGAGCTTGGCGATGCCGACACTCGGGCGGTGAGCAGCCGTCGTGGTGGCCAGCGTCGTGATGCGACCACGCCCGTGGTGCGACGCGAGCGTCGCCGTGAATCCCACACCAGCCGTAGCGGCGAGGCGGGCGACGACGCCAGCAGAAAGAACACCGACGCCGCGCACGCCACAGGCACCCAGGACCATCGACGACGTTGCGGGCGACGCCGGGGAATGACCCGGCGGCACTCCAGTGGCGGGCCGAGGGACCCTCGCGTCAAGGTCGGACACGTCCTCCGCGTCCGGGACGCCCGTGGATCTCGACGGGTCGGGAGGTCGCGCGATGATCGGCACCTGCAGGTTCAGCGTGGCCGTCACGGTGCAATTCTCGAGGATGAGGTCGGTGAGCGCGTCAGCCCGCGCTGCGCCGACGAAAAGCCGAGCGCCGGGGGCAGAGTTCTCCTGCAGGCGCCGCGCACGTTCCTCCATCACGGCCTGGATGGCCGTGGCGTCGTAGGTGTCGAGAACGGCTGTCATCGTGCACAGCGACTCGAACTCGAGGTGCGGCTCGAACCACACCCCGCGCGTCGACTCCACCTCGACCTCGTCGGCAGGGCGAGTGAGACCGAGCCGACGCAGGGTCTTGCGGCACGCCCGCCGCGCCGCCCGGTGAGCGCGTCGATGATCTCCGCTGTCGATGAGCATCTGTGCCACGGAGCGCGCAGCGTCCGCCTCGAGGTGCGCGAGCTCCCCCGCCAGCATCGCCGCCACCCGCACGGAGCCGTCTCCGCGTGCCGAGGCCGCCAGCAGGCCGGGATGGCGCGCACGCAGCGTCGAAGCCCCCGCCGCCATCGCCCGGGCGGCGGGCGCCGTCAGCCCGAGTGCGCCGCCGAGCGCTGAGGCCGCGAACTCGCCGGCCTCGACGTCGTAGGCCCGAGAATCCTCGGACGCGCCCTCACCCATCGCCTCGCCGCTGAGGACGTCGTGGCGACGCACACTGTCATGGTGTTCGGAGGCCAGCATGTGCGTGACCGCTTCGGCGCTGCGTGCAACACGTTGTGTGAGCGCCGCAGCGCGTTCGAGGTGGCGACGGTGACTCATCAGGGCGTCCAACCGACCGTCCAGGCTCGCGCCTCCATCGGTGAGCGGAACGAGCGATGCCGGATCGGTGAGAACCTCCTCTGCGACCCGCGTCGTCAGCTCGCCCCAAACGGCCAGGACAGCCTCACCGGGCAGCTCAGAGAGACGCGCGAGGATGTTCGCCGCGTCTGTCATCTCTAGCATTTCCATGACCCAATTATCGCACACATGTTCGAATAGGGGTAGGCTCCGTCACATGAAAGATCCATTGAGCCGGCTCTCACTGACCACGCCCGCGCGGGCGCCGGCGGCGCTTCCAACGCTGATCCTCAAACGCGACTGCCCAACCCGATCGTCACGCACCCATGATCGGCAGCAACTCGTCGTACACCCAGCCCGCGAGCTGCGTCGGCGTCGTGGTGGCGGGGGTCCGCCCCTGCTCGGGACGGAAATCATCGCGGATTCCGGTGCTCATCCCCAGTAGCGCCTGCGCGAGACCACGGGCGAGCCCGGCCCCAGGTAGCGGGACATCATGTCCGCATCGCTGATCTAGCGCGCCGCCACCGCATTTCCCACGTGGTCGAAGAGAATGCGCGTGACGTCGCGCCACGAGAGATCCCGCGGCCCGTGAACCGCTCGGACATGACGCGCCTGCCACCCCTCGTCAAGAAGGCAGAGTGCCGCCATCTCGGCGACGTCGCGCGGCGCCACCCATCTCAATGCGTGATCAACCCGGAGCACCGTGTCGATTTCGCCCTGGCGGATCGCCGCCACGTCCCGCGTGAGGTTGGAGAAGAAACAACCGCAACGCAGGTGCGTGACGTCGACGTCGAGCGCGTCGAGCGACAACTCCGTCGCGGCAAGGCCGTCGATCCCTCCCACACAGTGGCGCTTCTCTGCCCCCACGCTGCTGTGGAACACGACGCGCCTGATGCCGTTCGCGCGGACGGCACCCACGATTGCCTCGCTCGCCCGAGCATGCTCAGCGAGCGGATCAGCGGTCATCGGGCTCGGATTCACCCAGTACACGGCATCAATCGCGCGAGTCGCGGCAACGACCTCGTCGCGGTCCAGCGAATCCGCCTCGACGGTGTCGACGAGGGGGCGCAGTTCCCGCGCGATCTGCGCGGGATGCCGTGCCAAGAGCACGGGCCGCACCCCGACTCGGACGAGCATACGAATCAGGTGGCGACCCACGTTTCCATTGGGTGTCGTGATGGCGATGCGCATCGATCACCGTTTTCCTGAGCGGCGGTGTGCCCGCGCCCTCGTGGAATGACGCTAGGACCAGATGCAGACGGTTCCGGTCCTCATCTCGCACGACAATGAACGCACGCCCCACGAGCCCGTCGCGAGTCCTTCGTCGCGTACCCTCGAATCGTTGGGTCTGCTCCAGACGGGCCGATGGTGCTCTGTGGCGGATCTCGCCATGCGTCTTGCCACGGGGCCGCGATCCGTCCGACGCGGTGTCGCTAGCTTGCGCAGCCTCGGTTACAGCGTGCGGTCACGCCCGGTCCCGGCGGCGGCTACCGCCTGGACTCGGGCGTCACGATCCCGCCCCTCGTACTCGACGCCGACGAGGTGTCCACCCTCGTCACGGCCCTGCTCGTGCTCGAGGGGGCGGGTCTCGAAGCAGTCACCCCCGGGGCGACGGACGCCACAGTCGTGCGCGCCAAGCTCGAACGCCTGCTGCCGGGGTCGCTGCGTCGACGAGCCGTCGCGACCGCGACGGCGACCCACGTGCTGATGAGTGGGCTCGAGCCTGTCGACGCGCGCCTGCATGGTCTGCTCGTCGACACAGCTGCCCAACGTGGCATCGTGCACTTCGCCGTTCCGACGGCGACGGCCGTGTCCGCGATCGACAGATGCAACCGCTCATTTTCTTCATCCGCGAGGGCCGCTGGTACCTCCTCGGCCATGACCTGCACCGTCGCGGCTGGCGCCTTTCCCGCCTCGACCGGATCACCTCCGCCACGGCAGACCCCGCCGTCACCGGCCGGTCACCGCCCACCTTCGCGACGAATCACTCGAGAGGTGGCTCACGTCGGACTTCGGCCGACGCCCCCTGCCGGCGGACCACCCTCCGGGAGGCAACTCGGCGACGAGCCGAGGCGATGACGAATCAGCGAGCGCCGAGCAGGATGGCGGGTAAGTCACGCGATGGCGAGTCGTCACCTGCCTTCGCTTGATTTACCCGCCATCGGGCGCCCGGCGCTCGGGCCACTCGGCACAGATCGCCATGGCCCAGACGTCAATGCGCGTGCGACGCCACCCAGCCGGCGTGCAGGCGCGCATAGGGCCCGTCGGCGGCGACGAGCGCCGTGTGCGGGCCTCGCTGCACGAGGCGCCCTGCGTCCATGACCCACACCTCGTCGGCACTCTCGGCGCTCGCGAGGCGGTGCGCGATGACGACGCTCGTGCGGCCGGTCATCAACTGATCGAGCGCTCGACCCACGGCGACGTCCGTCGTGGGATCGACGCTGGAGGTCGCCTCGTCGAGCACGAGCACGTCGGGGCCCGCGACGTACGTGCGCGCGAGCGCCACGAGCTGCCGCTCCCCCGCACTCAACCGCCCGCCGCGAGCGCCGACCTGCGTCAGCACCCCGGCGGGCTGCCCCGCCAACCACGCGCCGCAGCCGATGGCGTCGAACGCGGCGGCGACGTCGTCATTCGACAGGTCGGGGCGCGCGAAGCGCACGTTGTCGGCGATCGTGCCGTCGAACAAGAACCCTTCCTGCGGCAGGTACGCGACGGACGCGCGTAGCGACGCGTCGTCGAGGTCGCGCAGATCGACGCCTCCGAGACGCACGACACCGTCGGACGGATCGACGAGTCGTGTCAGCAACTTCGCGAGCGTGCTCTTGCCCGAACCGGTCTCACCGACGACGGCGACACGACGACCTGCGGCCACCGACGCCGTCAGCCCGACGATCGCGGGCTTGTCGCCCGCGCGATACGCGAACGTCACGTCATCGAACTCGACCCCGACGGGCCCGCGCGGCAACGTCACCGCCTCGGTGGGCGGCTCGACCTCGAGTGGCGTGTCGAGCACCTCGATGATGCGACGCCACCCGGCGAGCGCGTTCTGCAGGTCGTTGAGCACCTCCGTCGCCGTCTGCACCGGCTGCGTGAACAGGTTCGTCAGGAACACGAACGCCGTGATCTCACCGACGCTCATCCGACCGTGCGCCCCCTGCCACGCGCCGACGGCGAGCACGAGGACGAGCGCGAGCCCCGAAATGCCCTGCCCCGACACGAACGCGCCGACGGCGCGGATCTGCGCGCTGATGGCCGCACGACGCTGACGTTCGATCGTCTCGTCCATGCGCGCCTGCGTGCGCTCCTGCACCCCGAACAACCGCACCGTCGCGGCGCCCGCGACCGACTCCGAGACCGCACTGAGCATGTCCGCGACGCGCTCACGCACGACGCCGTACGCGCGCCCGACGACGCGCTGGAAGTGCCGCAGCAGGAACACGAGCGGCACGAACGTCGCCCACACGACGGCCGTCAGCAGCGGCGAGTACCACAGCATCAGGGCCGTCGCGACGAGCAACTGCCCGATCGAGACGATGAGCATCATGCCGCCGCGCTGCACGAACATCGAGATCTGGTCGACGTCACTCGTCACGCGCGACACCATCGAACCGCGCCGCGACGCGTTGAGCGTCAACGTCGACAGCGCGTGCACGTGCGCGAACGCCTTGACGCGCAACGTCGCGAGACCCGCCTCCGACGCCTTGAACAGCCGCACGTTCATCACGTACGAGCACATCCCGGCGACGACGACGCCGACCACCGCGAGCGCACACGTCCAGCGCACGACACCGAGGTCGATGCCGCCCGGCGCGAGGATGCCGTCATCGATCGCGCGCTGGATCGTCATGGGGACGATGACGTTGCTCGTCGTCGCGACGAGCGCGAGCAGCAGCGTCCACCCGAGCCCACGCGTCATCTCGGGTGCGAGCTGCAGGCCGCGCCGCAGGGTGCCGCGATCACTGACGACGGGAGTCGCGCCTGCCGCCTGCGCCGTGGCGGCTGTCTCCGTGGCGGTTGTCGAGCGCCGCTTCATCGCGCCTCGTCTTCCTCGCGGGCGGCATCGACGACCGACGATTCGGGTGCCGCGGTCACGGCTCCCAGCGCGCCGCGTTCGTCCGCGTCACCCGATTCGTGGAACACCCCCGTCTGCCCCGCGATCCCCTGCCCCGCGGGCGCCTCGTCCGACCCCTCATGAGGCGGAGCCGATGTCGCCCCGCCCGATGCGCCGCGGTCTGAGTCGCCATGGCCCTCGCCCTCAGACTCGTCCCCGGACGCTGAAGAGTCCTGCGTCTCGTACGCCGTGAGAAGCAGCGCATAAGCCGGCTGCGTCGCCATGATTTCTTCGTGCGTGCCTTGAGCGACGACGCGCCCGGCGTCGAGGAACGCGACCTCGTCGGCGAGCAGGATGCTCGAGCGGCGGTGCGCGATGATGACGCTCGTGCAGCCGTCCGTCGCCTCCGCGAGGGACGTGAGGATCTGCCCTTCGACCGCGGGGTCGATGGCACTCGTCGCATCGTCGAGCACGACGAGCCCGGGGCGTCCCGCGAGCACGCGCGCGAGCGCCACGCGCTGACGCTGACCGCCAGAGAGCCGCGATCCGCGCTCGCCGAGCGACGTGTCCTCCCCCTCCGGCAGCGCCGCAACGAACCCCTTGGCGTGCGCGACACCGAGCGCCTCATCAATAGCCCCCGCATCCACACCGGCGCGCCCCAGCGCGACGTTCTCACGCGTCGACTCGTTGAACACGAACGCCTCCTGCGTCGCGAGCGCCACCCGCTCCTCGCGTGCCACGGCATGCGCGGCGGGCACGCCGTCATAGAGCACACTGCCCGAATCGGGCGTCGTCAATCCCGCGATGACCTGAGCGAGCGTCGTCTTGCCGGCACCCGTCGCCCCGACGACGGCAAGGGATCCCCCCGCGGGCACGCGCAGCGTCACGTCGGTCAACGCTGCGCGCCGCTCCTGAAGGCCCTCGGCCACGTCGGAACCGTCCTCCGACCCGCCCTCAGCATCAGCCCCCGCCGCCGGCCGCGCGTCGTGACGGAACGTCACGTGCTCGACGTCGACTGCGATCGGCCCACCGGGTAGCACAAGCGTGCGGGCGGGCACCACTGTTGAGCCCGCCTCGTCGAGGATCGGCTTGACGCGCTTCCACCCGATCGCGACCTGCGGCAGGCTGAACAGGATCCAGCCGAACGCACGCACCGGCCATGCGAGCAGGTTGAACAGGTACGCCACCTCGACGACGTCCGCCGCCGTGATCGCGCCTGACGCGACCCGCTCGGCGCCGACGAGGACCACGAGCAGCGAACCGATCGTCGGCAGCGCGTTCGTCATCGGGTCGAAGATGCCCTCGGTGCGTCCGAGCCTGACGTTGGCGTCGCGCAGCTCGCCCGCGGCGTCACCGAACCGGGACACCTCCGCGTCCGCTCGCCCGAGCGCCTTGACGACGAGGGCGCCGTCGAAGCTCTCGTCCGCGACGGCGCTGACGCGCGCTCGCGCGGCCTGCGACGCTTCCACGCGGGCGCGCATGACGACCTGGAACCAGTAGTTGATGACGATGAGCAGCGGGAACACGACGAGCGCGACGACGCCGAGCCACACGTCGACCAGGAAGATCGAGACGAACCCGAACGCCAGCATGACGGCGACGCCGAGCGCCATCGGCAGCGGCTGGAAGATGTTCCAGATCGCCTCGACGTCCGAGTTCGCGTGCGACAGCAGCTGACCCGACGGGTGCGCGAGGTGCCAGCGCATGGGCAGTAGCTGGTAGGCGCGCGTCACCTGCCGCCGCGTCGAGGCGATGAGGTTGTTGTACGCCACGCCCGCCGCGATGCGGCGCAGGATGACGGCGGCCGCGTTGAGCGCGACGACGCCGCCGAGCTGCCACACGATCTGCCAGACCATCGCACCGTCGAGGTGACGATCGCGCACCGCCGGCGTGACGACGTCCGCGACGAGGTGGCCGATGACGCGGGCGGTGAGGACGGTGAGGATGCCGTATGCCGTCGCGCCGATGACGGCGGGCGCGAACGCTCGCCACTGCTCGCGGGCGCCGGCGGCGGCCACGCGCACAGGTGAGGCGTCAGGGGCCAGGTCGGCTGAGGTCACGTGGGGTTCCTTTGCTCGCGCATTCGCGCAGGTGACAACATTGCGGCATGCGCAAGTATGCCCAAGCCGAACGTCATGCCCTGTGCGACACCGCCCTGCGCCTCGGCCCGGACGCGCCGACGCTGTGCGTCGGCTGGAATGTCAGGGATCTCATGGCACACCTCGCGATGCGTGAGCGCCGCCCGGAGGCCCTCGGTATCCTCGTGCCCCAGGTGCGCGACGCGTCCGAACGCACCCGGGAGCGCTACGCGTTGCGCCCGTTCGAGGATCTCGTCGACATGGTGCGCAAGGGTCCGCACGAGTTCTCGCCGTTCCGCATCCCCGCCGTCGATGCGCACGCGAACCTGCAGGAGTACTTCATCCACCACGAGGACATCCTGCGCGCTCAGCTGCCGGCCGCCGACCAGGACGGCGTCCGCGTGCTGGGCGCCGACCTGCAGAACGCGCTCTACGACGCATTGCCCACGGCCGCACGGATGACGCTGCGCCGCTCGGCGATGCGCGTCGCGGCGCTGTGCCCGGGGCACGCGCCGCTGGCGCTCAACTCGCCGTCGGAGCCGATCGGCGAGTTCATCGTCGCCGGCCAGCCGAGCGAGGTGCTGCTGCACCTGGCCGGGCGGATGAGCTTCGTCGAGTTCGAGGGCGAGCCCGACGACATCAACCGGTTCGTCGCCGAACCGCGCGGCATCTGAGCGTCAGCGCACGACGGAGCGTCAGCGCACCGGGTGCCCCGCCGCCGCAAGGGCACCCTTGACGTCACCGATCGTCAGCTCGCCGTAGTGGAACACCGACGCGGCGAGCACCGCGTCAGCGCCGTGCGCGACGGCCGGCTCGAAGTGCTCGACGGCGCCCGCGCCGCCGCTCGCGATGAGCGGGACGCTGACCTCGCGGCGCACCGCGTCGACGAGGTCGAGGTCGAAACCGGCCTTCGTGCCGTCGGCGTCCATCGAGTTGAGCAGGATCTCCCCCGCGCCCAGCGCCTCCGCGCGAGCACACCATTCGACGGCGTCGAGGTCGCTCGCGCGACGCCCACCGTGCGTCGTCACGACGTAGTGGCCATCGACGCGGCGCACGTCGGCCGACAGGACGAGCACCTGCGCGCCGAACCGGTCGGCGATCTCCCCGATGACCTCGGGGCGGGCGATGGCGCCCGTGTTGATGCCGACCTTGTCGGCGCCGGCGCGCAGCAACCGGTCGACGTCGTCGACCGTGCGCACGCCTCCCCCGACCGTCAGCGGGATGAAGACCTGCTCCGCGGTGCGCGAGACGACGTCGTACGTCGTCGAACGATCCGAGGAGCTCGCCGTCACGTCGAGGAACGTCAACTCGTCGGCGCCCTGGGCGCCGTACTTCGCGGCGAGCTCGACGGGGTCGCCCGCGTCGCGCAGGTTCTCGAAGTTGACGCCCTTGACGACGCGGCCGACGTCGACGTCGAGGCACGGGATGACACGCACGGCAACAGTCATGGCACCAGATTAGAGGCCACGGCGACGCAGCGCCGATAGGTTTGATCCGTGGATGACGCTCGCGCCGGCTCGCTCTCGGCCCCCGTGCGTCCCGAGGCCGCCGCCCTCGCGTGCGTGCCGCACGTCGAATACGACGACGCCCTCGCGCACGTCGAGGCGCGGATGACGCGCCCGCGCTGGCTCGTCACGATCGACGGCCGCTCCGGCTCGGGCAAGACGCAGCTCGCCGGCGCTCTGCACGATCGTCACGCGGACGCCCAGATCGTCCACCTCGACGATCTGTACCGCGACTGGGACGGGCTGTCGGCGGGGCTCGTGCGGGCCCGTCACATCGCCGAGCAGTGGTCACGCCACAACGCGAGCACCTACCTGCCGACCCACTGGCCGGGCACGGCGGCGCGAGGACGCGTCACCGTCACACCCGATCGTCCGCTCATCGTCGAAGGCGTCGGCGCGACCTGGGTCGGACGTTCGCTCGCCCACGCCGCCCTGTGGCTGGAGGCCGAGCGCGAGACGCGCAGACGGCGCGCGCTGGAGCGCGACGGCGAGACGTTCGTGCCCTACTGGCTCGCGTGGGAGTTGCAGGAGGACGCCTGGTTCGCGGCGCACCCACCGCGCCCCGACGCGCTCGTTCCCGTGCCGGACGACCCCATTCGGGGCTGAACGAGCGTCAGTCGTGCGCGCCCGCCGCGGCCGCGGCACGCTGACGAGCGACCTCGACGAGGGCCGCGAGGCGCGAGGCCTCCGCCTCGGCCGACGGGCCGTCAGCACGCTGGATGGCCATGACGGCAAGCTGCTCGGTGTCGGCGAGGTCGAGCGTCGCCCAGGCCCGCCCGCCGCCGAACTGGACGCCGAGGATCTCGGCCCACTCGATCTCACGCGTGAGGATGAGGTTGCGCACCTTGAGGCCGCGCTCGTTCGGCACGGCCTTGACCAGCCCCCAGCGCGACAGCATCCAGCCGATCGCACACCCGAGGAAGAACAGCGACCACTTGTCCGTCGTCGTCCACCCCGTCGCACCGCCACCGGGCACGAGGACGAACGCGACGATGCCGAACACGACGACGGACAGCGCCGCCGCGGTGAACGCCATCGCCCGCCCGCGTCGCGGGACGAAGGGACGGTAGGCGTCGACGTCACTCATGGTTGCTCCTCGCGGGTTCGACTACAGGCGGCAGGCTGCGATGTCGGTGACGAGGATGGCACGCGCGCCGAGCGCGTACAGCTCGTCCATCACGTGGTTGATGACCTTGCGGTTGACCATCGCGCGCACCGCGACCTTGTTCGGGTCGTGCAGCGGCGAGACGGTCGGCGACTCGAGCCCCGGCGTCAGCGCCGCGGCGCGTTCGACGAGGGAAGCTTCGATGTCATAGTCCATCATGACGAAGTTGCGGGCCGTGAGGACACCTTCGAGGCGACGCACGAGCGTCAGTGCGGCGTCACCGACTTCGCGCGCGTCCGGGCGGATGAGGACGGCCTCACTCGTGAGGATCGGCTCGCCGAAGACCTCGAGGCCCGCGTTGCGCAGCGTCGTGCCGGTCTCGACGACGTCGGCGATGACGTCGGCGACGCCGAGCGTCACGGCCGTCTCGACGGCGCCGTCGAGACGTACGACCTCGGCCTCGACGCCGTTCTTGGCGAGATCGGCCCGCACGAGGCCGGCGAACGACGTCGCGATGCGGCGCCCCGCCAGCTCGCTGACGGACGTCGCGACACCCGGTCGGCCGGCGTAGCGGAACGTCGAACCGCCGAAGCCGAGCTGCAGGTGTTCGACGGCGCTCGAGCCGGAATCGAGCAGCAGGTCACGCCCGGTGATGCCGAGGTCGAGGGTGCCCGAACCGACGTAGACGGCGATGTCCTTGGGACGCAGGAAGAAGAACTCGACGTCGTTGTCGCGGTCGACGACGACGAGTTCCTTCGACTCGCGACGCCCGCGGTAGCCCGCTTCCTTGAGCATCGACGCGGCGGATTCGGACAGGGCGCCCTTGTTGGGCACGGCAACGCGCAGCATGGAGGACCCTTCGATCACAGGTGGGAGTAGACGTCGTCGAGCGTGATGCCGCGCTCGAGCATGAGCACCTGCAGGTGGTACAGCAACTGGCTGATCTCCTCGGCGGCGGCGGCGTTGCCCTCGTGCTCGGCGGCCATCCACACCTCGGCGGCCTCCTCGACGATCTTCTTGCCGATGAAGTGGACGCCCGCGTCGAGCTCGGCGACGGTGCCCGACCCCGCGGGGCGCGTGGCCGCCTTCTCGCTCAGTTCTTCCCACAGTTGCTCAAAGCTCTTCACGGTGCCCAAGGCTACCGGCTGCGTTCGCGCCGAGCCGACCGCGCCCGGCGTCGCGCCGCTCACAGCGTCGCGGCCGGAAGCTGCAGCGAGCGCAACGTCATCTCCGTGACGACGGCCGCCGTCGCCGCCTCGTGACCCTTGTCCTCGCTCGAACCCTCGAGGCCCGCACGATCGAGCGCCTGGGCGTCGGTGTCGCACGTGAGGACGCCGAAACCGATCGCCTTGCCGGTCGTGACGCCGATCTGCGTCAGCCCGTCCGTCGCGGCGCTGCAGACGTAGTCGAAGTGCGGAGTGCCACCGCGAATGACGACGCCGAGCGCGACCAGGACGTCGAAGTGCGGCGCGAGGCGCGCGCAGGCCGCCGTCAGCTCGAACGTGCCGGGCACGCGCACGAGCGTCACGTCGTCGTCACGCACGCCGGCGTCGGCGAGGCCGCGACGGGCGCCGTCGATGAGGCCGTTCATGACCTGCTCGTGCCAGCTCGCCGCGACGACCGCGACGCGCAGGCCCGCCGCGTCCGTGCTGAGGGTGGGGGCTCCGTGGCCGCTCATGATGTTCTCCTTCGATCGATCTGCAGTGGTGGTCCGTGCGTTCGGGTGGTGCGCCGGGCAGGTGGTTCCGATGCGACGCGCGGTTCACGCGTCGAACGTGTGCCCCATGCGCTCGCGCTTGGTGCGCAGGTAGGAGGCGTTCTGGACGGTGCGCCCCGCGATGAGCGGCACCGTCTCGACGACGTCGATCCCGTGCTCGACGAGCTCGCGTACCTTGGCCGGGTTGTTCGTCAGCAGCCCCACCCGTTCGATGCCGAGGTCGCGCAGAATCGCTGCGGCAGCGCCGTATTCGCGCGCCTCGATCGGCAACCCCAGGTTCGTCTGCGCGTCGACGGTGTCGGCGCCGGCGTCCTGCTGGGCGTACGCGCGGATCTTGTTGAGCAGGCCGACGCCGCGGCCCTCCTGCCCGCGCAGGTAGACGACGACGCCGCCCTCACGCGCGACGAGCCGCTGCGCCTCGGCGAGCTGCGGCCCGCAGTCGCAGCGCAGCGAGCCGAGCGCGTCGCCCGTCAGGCATTCGGAGTGGACGCGCACGAGCGGCACGTCATCACCGTCGGTCGGCGCGACGAGCGCGAGGTGCTCGGCGCCGTTCTCCCGATCGGCGTAGGCCTCGACGCGGAACGTGCCGACCTGCGTCGGCAGGTCGGCGCTCGCGACGTGTTCGACGCGGTCGTGGCGGCGCCGCCACGCGATGAGCTGCTCGATCGTGATGACGGCGAGGCCCTCGCGCTGCGCCAGCTCGATCGCGCCGGGCAGCCGCATCATCGCGCCGTCGTCGTGGACGAGTTCGACGATCATCGCGACCGGTTCGAGCCCGGCGAGGCGGCACAGGTCGACGGAGGCCTCGGTGTGCCCGTCGCGCTCGAGGACGCCGCCCGGCTTGGCGCGCAGCGGGAAGACGTGCCCGGGGCGCGTCAGCGCGCTCGGCTCGGTGCTCGGGTCGGCGAGCAACCGCAGCGTCAGCGCGCGGTCGGCTGCGGAGATGCCGGTGTGCACGCCGTCCTTCGCGTCGACGGAGATCGTGTAGGCGGTGCCCTTCGGATCCTCGTTGCGCGACACCATCGGGGGCAGCAGGAGGCGGTCGGCGATCGCGTCCGGCATCGGCGCGCAGATGACCCCGGAGCTGTGCCGGATCGCCCACGCCATCCACTCGCGCGTCATCGTCGCGCCCGACATGACGATGTCGGCCTCGTTCTCGCGGTTCTCGTCGTCGGCGACGAGCACCGGCCGTCCGAGCCGCAGTTGCTCGAGCGCGTCCTCGATGCTCGACAGCGCCAGCGGCGTGTCCTTGGGCGTTGCGGCGCTGGGTGCGGCGCTCATCAGGCTCTCTCTCGTCTCGGTTTTCATCGTCTCGGTCTGCTTCGACGGGCTGTGCATCGCTCAGGCCGCTTCCATCTCGCGTTCGGCGACGCTGTGGGGGCGTGAGATGCGCACCCACTGCACGAATCCGACGACGACGAGGGCTGCGTAGAGCGCGTACAACACGGCGCTCGGGTAGTACTTGGAATAGATGAGCTCGGGCACGCCGACGACGTCGACTGCGATCCACATGAGCCAGAAGTCGTTCCAGCCGCGCGCCATCGCGAACGTCGCGAGCAGGGAGCCGACGAAGATCCAGGCGTCGCACCAGAAGTACCACCACGGCGCCGGCCAACCCGCGCCGATCAGCGTGAAGATCCAGTGCACGACGACGACGCCCGCGCCCCAGGCGAGCAGGTAGCCGATGCGCTGGCTCGTGCTCGCCCAGTGCGGCGTGACGGCCTCACCGCTCGTGCCGTCGCGGCGGCTCGCGCGCCACACCCACCAGCCGTACAGGCTCGTGATGATGAAGAAGATCTGCCGCCCGGCCTGGCCGAGCATCGGCGCGCGATCGTCCATGCCGAACACGAGCCCGGCGAACACGGTGAACAGCAGCATGTTGCCGATGATGCCGACCGGCCACGCCCACACCTTGCGGCGCATGCCACCGATCGCGGACGCCATCCCGAACGCGTTGCCGATGATCTCGCGCCACGTGATCTGCGCACCGCCGATCGTCAGGTGCGCCGAGTAGGCCTGTTCCCAGATGCTCATGCGCGCCCCTCGGAGGCCGCCAGGCGGGCGTCGAGTTCCACGAGACGGATGTCGAGCGCAGCGAGGCGCGGCGCGAGCATCTGCTCGACGTACTTGGCGAGCACGTCGACCTCCACGTTGACGAGATCGCCGACGCGGGCGGCGCCGAACGTCGTCAGCTCGAGCGTCGTCGGGATGAGGCTGACGCTGAACGACGCCTCCTGGCGCGAGGCGACCGTGAGCGACACGCCGTCGAGCGTCACCGAACCCTTCTCCACGACGTAGGGCGCCAGGTCGACGGGCAGGTCGAAACGCACGACGCTCCAGCGCTCCCCCGGTTCGATGGCGGTGATGCGGACGGTCGCATCCACGTGGCCCTGCACGACGTGACCGCCGAACCGTGCCTGCGCGCTCATGGCGCGTTCGAGGTTGACCCGGCTGCCCGGCACGAGCGCGCCCAGGCTCGTGCGATCGAGCGTCTCCTTCATGACGTCAACGCTGAATCGCTGCTCGTCGAACGTGGTCACCGTCAGGCACACGCCGTTGACGGCGATGCTGTCGCCGTAGTGGGCGTCGTCGAGGACGGCGGCGCCCGCGATCGTGAGGATCGCCGCGTCGGCGGTGTGCTCGATGCGCTCGAGCGTGCCGGTCGCTTCGATGATTCCGGTGAACATCAGATCTCCTTCGTGGGACGCAGGCGCAGGCGCAGGTCGGTGGCGGACGGTTCGTTCGAGGGCAGCGTCGCGGCGTCGACGAGGTCGAAGCGGAGGGCCTCCGCGATCGTCGTGATGTCGAGGTCGGCGGCCGCGGGGCGGCCCGCGCCGAGCAGGGCGGGGGCGAGATAGGCGACGATCTCGTCGACGAGCCCGGCACGCAGGAACACCGCGGCCAGCGTCGGTCCACCTTCGAGCCAGACGGCGTGAATGCCGCGCGCGTGCAGCGCGGCGAGGACGTCGGTCGGGCTCTGCCGGGGCAGCACGAGGGTGGAAGCGGCGTCGTCGAGCACGCGGGCGGTGTCGGGGATCGGGGTGTCGCCGACGACGACGCGCAACGGTTGCTGCACCCCCGCGCGTCCCTGGGCGTCGCGGACTGTGAGCTGCGGGTCGTCGGCGAGAACGGTGCCGGTGCCGACGACGATCGCGCCGTGCTCGGCACGCTGCGCGTGGACGTCGACGCGCGCGACCGGGCCGGTGATCCACTGGGACGTGTGGTCCGACGCCGCGCTGAACCCGTCGAGGGTCGAGGCGTACTTCCAGCGCACGAACGGGCGCGCGTGGGTGACGGAGAACGTCCAGTCCGCGTTGAGGTCTCGGCTCGCAGCCGCGAGGGTGTCGTCTTGTTCGACGGCGACGCCTGCCTCGCGCAGGATCTGCGCTCCCCCGGCGGCCGCGCCGTTGGGGTCGGGTTGGCCGAAGACAACACGGGCGACGCCGGCGCGGATCAGAGCGCGCGCGCACGACGGGGTGCGCCCGGTGTGCGAGCAGGGTTCGAGGGTGACGTACGCCGTCGCGCCACGCAGGTCGACGCCCGTCGCGATCGCTTCGTTGATGGCCGCGGCCTCGGCGTGCCACGTGCCCGCGCCGCGGTGGTAGCCCTCTGCGAGGATGACGCCGTCAGCGTCGACGACGACGCACCCGACACGAGGATTGGGGTCGACACGCGGCGATAGCGCAGCCAGCTGCGCGGCGCGCTCCATGGCGCTATGACGCTCGAGTCTCACGAGATGCCTTCCGGTCCGATCGAACAACCGATCACCGGGGCACGAGAAAGCTGACGCCCGCCGCACGCCACGAAGGCGCCGACGACATCGGCCGAAACGCCACGCGCGATGCCCTCAGGCACGCCGCAACGGCTCGTCGGCCGCCCGCGCAGAGCGCGAACAACCGCGTGCAACCTCCCATCCGGACTTTAACCGTCGGTCTCGGAATCTCACCGAGTCAACCGACCCCTGTCGAAGCGGGCCGGGTCGCGGACTTTCACCGCCGGCTAGGAATTTCACCTACCCCGGGTACACGCCCAACATGCTACTCCTTCGCGCTCGTCTGCGCGTCTTCCCTCGCAAGCTCGCCCACCCCGCTCGGTGCGACACACGTCAGTTCAGTGCGCGTGCCCCGCAGCCAGGGCACGCAGCTCGTCGATCGCGGCGGCAGCGGACTCGGCACCGTAGACGGCCGATCCCGCGACGAAGGTGTCGGCACCGGCTTCGGCGCACTGCTCGATCGTCTTGGCCGAGACGCCGCCGTCGACCTGCACCCACACGTCACCGCCGTGCGTGCGGATGCTCTCGCGCACCGCGCGCACCTTCGGCATCTGCTCCGCCATGAACGACTGGCCACCGAAGCCGGGCTCGACCGTCATGACGAGCACCATGTCGAGCTCGGGCAGCAGATCTGCGTACGGCTCCCACGGCGTGTTCGGCTTGATCGCCATCGACGCGCGAGCTCCGGCCGCGCGGATGTCGCGTGCGAGCTTTTTCGGGTCGGCCGCGGCCTCGACGTGGAACGTCACGCTCTTGCACCCGGCTTCGGCGTAGGCGGGCGCCCAGCGGTCGGGGTCGTCGATCATGAGGTGCGCATCGAGCGGGATCGGGCTCACCTTCAGCAGCGACTCGACGACCGGCAGCCCGAGCGTCAGGTTGGGCACGAAGTGGTTGTCCATGACGTCCACGTGCGCCCAGTCGGCGTTGTTGATGGCGTCGAGCTCGCGTTCGAGGTTGGCGAAATCGGCGGAGAGGATGCTCGGCGAGATGCGGACGTCACGGGCGTCGGTCATGCGGGTCACTTCTTTCTCAGGAGGGCGAAGAACATGGCGTCGGTGCCGTGCAGATGCGGCCACAACTGGACGGACGGCAGGTCGCCGACGCGCTCGATGGGCTCGTCGAACGCGTCGCGGAACAGCGGCCAGGCGTCCTCCTGGACGACGTCGTCGCGCCGTCCGAGCACCTCCGCGACGACGGCGAGGGTCTCTGCGGGGTGCGGCGAGCACGTCGCGTATCCGATGACGCCGCCCGCACGCGTCGCGTCGATCGCGGAGTCGAGCAGTTCGACCTGCAGAGCGGAAAGTTCCGCGACGTCCGAGGGTTGACGGCGCCAGCGCGACTCGGGGCGACGGCGCAGCGCGCCGAGGCCGGTGCAGGGCGCGTCGAGCAGCACGCGGTCGTAGGTGCCGGGCTCCTCACGACCGAGGTCGCGCCCGTCGCCGGTGCCGATGTAGATCTCCGCGCCGTCGTCGAGCAGCGCGCGCAGGGTGCGCCGCACGAGGTCCGTGCGGTGCTCGCTCGCCTCGTTGCAATAGAGGACGTCGCCGCGCAGGTGCGCGACCGCGCCGAGCAGCGCGGCCTTGCCGCCGGGGCCGGCGCACAGGTCGAGCCAATCCTCGCGTGCGTCATCGCCCGATGCCGTGCGCGGCGGCACGTCAGCGTCGGCGAGTGCGAGGGCGAGCAGCTGCGAACCTTCGTCCTGCACCGCAGCCCTCGTCTGCCGGATCGCGGGAATGTTCGCGGGGTCACCGAACGGCAGCACCGCACCGACCGGCGACAGGTCGCTCGCCTCGGCTCCGGATGCGACGAGCTCGTCGACGGTGGCAAGGCCCGGGCGGGCGACGAGGCTGACGCGCGGAGGCGTGTTGTCGGCCTCGAGCAGCGCGTCGAGTGCGTCGTCGAGGCTCGCTTGACCGTCCCCGCCCGCGGCTCTGTGGCCGCGCAGCGACTGGCGCAGCGCCGAGACGACCCAGCGCGGATGGGAAGTCGCGACGGCGCGCACCTCGTCGGCGTCATCGACACTGCGCGTGAGGTCGGCGATCCACGTCTCACGGTCGCGCTCCCCCGCGCGTCGCAGGACGGCGTTGACGAAACCCGCCGCACCCGAGCCGGCGTGCTCGCGGGCGAGGGCGACGGTCTCCGACGTGGCGGCGTGGACGGGCACACGCATCGACAGGATCTGGTGCACGCCGAGGCGCAGCACGGCGAGCACGACCGGGTCGATCTGCGACGGCGCGCGACCCGAGCCCGTCTCGATGACGCGGTCGTAGAACCCCTGTCGACGGATGGTGCCGAGGGCCAGCTCCGTGGCGAACGCCGCGTCGCGGCCACTCAGATCATGGCGCGTGAGGACCTTCGGCATCTCGAGGTTGGCGTAGGCACCGTCGTCGACGGCGCGCAGGACGGCGAGCGCCGCACTGCGGGCGGGATCACCCGTGCGCCGGCGCGCTGACGGCGCCTGCTCACTGCGGTGGCCCGCGCCGCGCAAGCGCGCATCCGAACGCTGACGGCCCCGCGCGTCACGGCGATCGTCGCGTGGAGGTTGTTCTCCACGACCGGCGCTCCGCTGCGCGCCTCGGCCGTCGCGCCCGGGGCCGCCCGTACGTCGTTCGTCACGGCCGCTCTGTCCGCCACTCTGGCGGCTGGAGCCGCTGCCGCCGCGTCGTTCGTCACTCACCGAAGCTCTCGCCTTCGTTCAAACGCAGCCCGCGGGCCCAGTCGGCGGCACGCATGACCTTCTTGCCGTGCGGCTGCACCTCGAGCAGTTCGACGACGCCGCCGAGCGCGCCGGCGAACACCTGCTTCTTCGTGGCGTGCAGCTCGCCGGGTGTCAGCGGCGGGCACCCGTCGGCGTCGGCGAGGCGGCTGCGCAGCAGCTTGACGCGCTCACCACGCAGCATCGCCCACCCCCCGGGCGCCGGAGACGCGCCGCGGATACGGCGGTCGACGGCGAACGCGGGCACCGAGAAGTCGAGACGCACGTCGTCGACCTGGATCTTGGGCGCGAGCGAGACACCGTCGCGAGGTTGCGGAATCGGCGTCACGTCACCGTTCGCGAGGGCGTCGAGCGTCGACACGAGCAGGGACGCACCACCTTCGGCGAGGCGTGTCAGCAGGTCGCCGGAGGTGTCGGTGGGGTCGATCGCCTCCGTCATCGTGCCGAAGACGGGCCCGGTGTCGAGCCCCTCCTCGAGCAGGAACGTCGAGGCGCCCGTCACGTCGTCACCGGACATGAGGGCGTGCTGCACGGGTGCGGCGCCACGCCAGGCGGGCAGCAGCGAGAAGTGCAGGTTGATCCAGCCGTGCCGCGGAATCGCGAGCACCGACGGCGGGATGAGCCCGCCGTACGCGACGATCGGCGCGGCGTCGGGCTCGAGTTCGCGCAGCCGCGCGACGAAGTCGTCGTCGGACGGTTTCGTCGGCGTCAGCACCTCGAGGCCTGCCTCGAGCGCGAGCTCGTGCACCGGCGACGGCGACGTCTTGCGCCCGCGCCCCTGACGCGCCTCGGGGCGCGTCACGACGGCGACGACCTCGTGGGCCGAATCGAGCAGGGCCCGCAACGACGGCAGAGCCGCCTCCGGGGTTCCGGCGAAAACTACGCGCATCGGCTGGTGGGCCCTTCGTCGGTTCGAGCGGGCGGCTCGCGCAGCTCCGCAGGGGGTGAGTCGTGAGGAATCAGTCTAGTGGTGAGCCGCGCCGGCCCCGGCGGTGCCGTCGGGTGTCTCGGACACGCCGGCACTCGTCTGGCGCGGGCCGGCTGACGGCTCCAACGGCAGCCCGCGCAGGCGCAGATCGTCGCGCAGGGTGTCGGGATCGGTGAACAGGATCGCGTCGAGGCCGGCTTGCTCGGCCCCCATGACGTTGGCGGCTGAGTCGTCGATGAAGACGGCGTCGCTCAACCCCCCGCGGTGGCGTGTCACCTCTTCGAGGATCTCCCAGATCTCCGGGTCGGGCTTCGTCACGCCCTCCTCGCCGGAGACGATGATCTCCTCGAACAGGTCGAGGACGTCGCCGTGCAGCGAACGGGCGACCTCGAACAGCTCGGCGCTGAAGTTGGTCAGCGCGAACAGTGGTACACCCGCCTCAGCGAGTTCGCGCACGATGGCGACGCTGCCCGCGATCGGCTCGGCGATGGCGAGGTGGAAGTTGTCGATGTAGGCCTGCGCCGCGGCTGTGTGGTGCGGGTGTTGCTCGTCGATCTCGGCGACGATCTCGCGCCACGCGCGCCCGCCGTCAGCGGCGAGGTTGTGTGCGAAGAAGTCGAGTTCGGGGTCGGTGAGCAGCGCTGTCGCCGCGTCCTCGCCGACGGCGTCGAGCAGTGCCGCGCGCGGCTCCCAGCGCACGAGCACGTTGCCGATGTCGAACACGACCATGTCGACCGGGCTCGGCTGCGGCGCGTCACCCAGGTCGGCGAGGCTCGCGAGGTCGCCGGCGTCGGGGCCGTCGAGGTCGTCGAGGTCGATCGCCCGGGCGCGGCGGCCGGCACTCGAGGTGAGGCCGCTCGTGAGGTCAGGTCCAGACATCATGGCGCCACCGTAGCGGGCGGAGCGGCTCGGGCTCGTCATGCCAGGCCGTCCAGGAGCGGGTCGAGGCGCACCGTGATGACGGGTTCGCGCGCGGCTGAGCGTGACGCGGTGAGGGCGCGCAGCAGCGCCGGGACGTCTGCATCGGTCGGGTCGTTCCACCGCGCGAGGAAGCGCACGAGCGACTCGTCGTCGTCCGACGACGTGGCCTGACGCTGGGGCGTCGCCCGGTCGAACACGTGCCGGCGCCGCAGCGGCAGCGGGCCGAGTACGTCGACGCTGACGTCGTGCTCGCGCGCCGCCTTCTCGAGCGCTTCGGCGTACCGAGCGGCCGCGCGTCGCGGGCCCTCGAGCGCTGCCATCCGCGTGGCGGGTGGCAGCATCACCTCGGCGCGCTCGGCGAGTTCACGCGCCGCGAACCACCGCGGCGCCCAACGCACGAGCGCCTCGACGGCGGGAAACGGCACGTGCCGGGGCACGCCCGCAAGGTAGACGACGCCGCCCGTCGACGCCGGGCGCACGAGGCCCGCCGCGGCGCACCAGTGCGTGAGGGCACGCTGACCGGCGTCGAGCCCGCCCCGGTCGAGCAGGGCCCATGCGTCGAGCAGGATCGCGGCGCTGTACCCGTTCTCGGCGACGGGTTCAGCACCGGGGGTGCAGATGACGAGCGCGGGCTCGTCGGGCACGCTCGCGAGCACGTCCGGCGCCCCGGAGCGCCGCACCGGCACCCCGGGAAACGCACGGCCCAGTTCTTCGGCGGTGCGTCCGGCCCCGATCGTCAGCGACCGGATCTCGTGGCTGCCGCACTCGGGGCAGGTCAGCACGTGCGCGACGTGGCCGCACCACCGGCAGGTCGGGGCGCTGTGCTCGCCGTCGAGCCCGAGCGGCCCGTGGCACACGTCGCAGGTCGACTTCGTGCGGCACCGGGCGCACGCGATCGTCGGGATGTACCCGCGGCGCGGCACCTGGACGAGCACCGGCCCGTCCTGCAACGCGCGGGTCGCGCCCTGCCATGCCTCGGCGGGGATGCGCGCGCGGGCTGCGGCGCCGTGACGCTCGACGCTGCGGTCGTCGCCCGTGACGACGACGCGCGCGCTCGTGCGTTCGACGGGGTCGACGGGGACACTGACGCCGGCCTCGACCTGGGCCTGCACCCGCACCGACGGCACGGCGCCCGCGCTCAACAGGGCGGCCGGGGCGAGGTCGGCGCGAGTCTCGAGCACGGCTCCGACGTGCGGATACGGCGCGTGCGGGTCGACGTGAAGGGTGTCGGCGTCGTCCCACCACACGACGAGGCCGAGGTCGGGCACCGGAGCGAACATCGCCGCGCGCGTTCCGACGACGACATCGGCGAGGCCGCGCAGCGCCTTGAGAAACGCGGTGTAGCGGGCCTGCGGACCCATGTCCGCCGTGAGGGTGACGACTTGATCCTCGCCCAACCGGGCCGAACACGCCGCGGCGACGCGATCGACATCCCGCCCGTCGGGCACGACGACGACGGTGCAGCGCCCAGAATCGCGCACCGCTGCCGCGGCGTCCGCGACGGCGGCAGGCCAGGCATCCGGGCCGAACAGCCCGGGCGCGACATCCCAGGAACCACGCGGGTTCTCCCCCGCGGCAAGATGCGTGAGCAGGCTCAATCCCCCGGCGTAGTGACGCCACGCGCTGAGCGGCGCCGGCGCACTGGCCGCCACCGCGCCGCTCGTCGCATGACTCGTCGAGGCCATATCATCGCCCGGTGCAGGCCCGTCGGCCGCAACCGCGCCGCTGGACGTCGCGCTCGTCGAGGCATGCCCGCCGCACGACGCGAGCGCCTCGCCAGGAGCAGCCTCGTTATCAGCGACAGCCGCACCATCATGGGCAGCAGCGCCGCCCGTGACAGCCGAAGCCTCGTCGTCACGCTCAGCCGGCACAGCCGAAGCGGCGTCAGGACCAGCGTTCCCGGCCTCAGCCACCTCGGGCATCGATCGACCCGCCGCCGACGCATTCGCCATCCGCTCGTCGAGTGCCTTCTCGGCGCGTGCGTGCCGCGGTGGGATCGCGAGGCGCAGGACGTCGGAGACGGTACCGCCCATGCGAGCGGCAACGGCGTGCGCCACCTGCCAGATGTGCTCGGTGAGCACGGCCTCGGGCGACACGACGGCGAGCAGCGGGCTCAGCGTGCCGGTGAACTCGGGGGTCTCGCGCACGCCGACGACGTACCCGGTGATGCGCTTGCCGTGGAAACGCACCTTGACGGCGACGCCGAAGCGCACGTCGTCGGCCAGTTCGGCGGGGATGCGGTACTCGAACTCGCGATCGAGGTGCGGCACCTCGAGCATCGGCCAGACCACGGCGACCCGTTCGCTCCCGCCGTCGCCCGTAGCAGCCTTCGCGCTGCCGGCATCGTCCCCGCGTGCCTTGGCGCGCGCGGCGTCGCGCAGCAGCGCGAGTTGTTCGCTGCTCGCGGCGTGCACGTCGTCGCTCGTCATGACCTCATCTCTACACGAGTGCTCCGACAACCCCGGCATCCCGGGAGTTTCGGGGCCTGAACGCAACCGTGCCGCGGCCCGATCGAGCGGGTCGCGGCACGGATCACGCCTCTCAGCCGGCCGCGCGCTGCAGCTCTTCGATGCGGTTCGTCTGCTCCCACGTGAAGGGGTTCTCGACGCCGTCGGCGCTCGTGCGACCGAAGTGGCCGTACGCGGCCGTCGGCTGGTAGATGGGGCGCAGCAGGTCGAGCGCGTCGACGATAGCGGCCGGACGCAGGTCGAACGTGTCCGCGATGGCCTTCTGGATGACGTCGAGCGGCTTCGTCTCCGTGCCGAAGCACTCGACGTAGAGGCCGACGGGCTGCGCCTTGCCGATGGCGTACGCGACCTGCACCTCGCAGCGCTTCGCGAGGCCCGCAGCGACGACGTTCTTCGCCACCCAGCGCATCGCGTACGCAGCCGAACGGTCGACCTTCGACGGGTCCTTCCCGGAGAAGGCGCCGCCGCCATGGCGGGCCATGCCGCCGTAGGTGTCGACGATGATCTTGCGGCCGGTGAGGCCCGCGTCGCCCATCGGGCCACCGATGACGAACTTGCCGGTCGGGTTGATGAGCTGACGCATCTCGTTCGTGTCGAGTGTGACGCCGCTCGCCGCGAGCTCCGCGATGATGGGCTCGATGACGTGACGCGTGATGTCGGGCGCGAGCTGGCCGTCCAGGTCGATGCCGGCGTCGTGCTGCGTCGACAGCACGAGCGTGTCGAGCGCGACGGCCTTGTCACCGTCGTAGGAGATCGTCACCTGCGTCTTGCCGTCGGGGCGCAGGTAGTCGAGGTCGCCGTTCTTGCGGACGCTCGTCAGGCGCTCGGAGAGGCGGTGCGCGAGGTGGATCGGCAGCGGCATGAACTCGGGCGTGTCGTCGCACGCGTAGCCGAACATGAGGCCCTGGTCGCCCGCGCCCTGGCTGTCGAGGGGGTCCTCGCCGCCGCCGACGCGGTGCTCGTGAGCGCTGTCCACGCCCTGCGCGATGTCCTCGGACTGAGCGCCGATCGAGACGGAGATGCCGCAGCTGTGGCCGTCGAAACCCTTTTCGGACGAGTCGTAGCCGACGTTCGTGATCACCTTGCGCACGAGCTTCGCGACGTCCGTGTACCCCTCGGTGCGCACCTCGCCGGCGACGTGGACGAGACCCGTCGTCACCATCGTCTCGACGGCCACACGGGCCTGCGGGTCCTGACGCAGCATGTCGTCGAGAATCGCGTCACTGATCTGGTCGCAGATCTTGTCGGGGTGGCCCTCGGTGACGGATTCGGACGTGAAGAGACGAGACAACGGAATGACTCCTTAGGGCAGCGGCTGCTGGCTGGGTGCGACGCACCCATCGTTGATGTTACTGAGAGGGGACGAGGTCGGCGACGAGATCGAGCAGCGCCGCCGCGATGTGAGACTTGGGCGCCGGGCCGACCGTGACGACGTCATCACTGCCGCGGCGCAGTAGGTGAGCCGTCGACGAATCCTGACCGAACGTCACGCCGTCACCCACCTCGTTCGCGACGAGGACGTCGCAGCCCTTGCGGGCCAGTTTCGCGCGGGCGTGGTGGAGAACATCGCCGTCAGCGTCACCCGTCTCGGCCGCGAAGCCGACGATGACACGGCTCGACACGTTCGTCGACGGGGCTGTCGGCTGAAGCTCTGCATCACGCTGACGCACCGCCTCGGCGAGGATGTCCGGGTTGCGTACGAGGGTGATGACGGGCGCCGAGTCGTCGCCGTGGATCTTCTTGATCTTGGCGTCCGCGACGTGGTCGGGACGGAAGTCGGCGACCGCGGCCGCCATGACGAGGACGTCGGGCGTCGCCGCGAGCACCGCGTCACGCATCTGAAGGGCGCTCTCCACGCTGACGACGCGGACGCGCTGCGCGAGGTCGGCCGGGGGCTGCATCGTCGTGACGAACGTGACGTCGGCGCCGCGATCGGCGGCCGCCGCCGCGATGGCGAAACCCATCTTGCCGCTGCTGCGGTTGCCGAGGTAACGCACCGGGTCGATGGCCTCGCGCGTGCCGCCGGCGGTGACGAGCACGGTCCGGCCGGCCAGAGCGCCTGACGGGGTGACGGCGTCCTCCTCGCGCCCGGTGGTCTCGCCCAAGCCACCCGCGGTGGCGCCGCCACGTCGCTCTCCGCTCGCCGCAGCCGCGAGGGCCGCGTCACGGATGACGTCGGGGTCGGGCAGGCGCCCGGCGCCGGTGTCGGCGCCCGTCAGCCGCCCGGACGCGGGCTCGACGATCGTCGCGCCACGCGAGCGCAGCGTCGCGACGTTCGCCTGCGTCGCGGGGTGCAGCCACATCTCGGTGTGCATCGCCGGCGCCATGACGACGGGGCAGCGCGCCGTCAGCAGGGTGGTGGTGAGCAGGTCGTTCGCCATGCCGGCCGCGGCCTTGGCGAGGACGTCGGCCGTCGCGGGGGCGACGACGACGAGGTCGGCGTTCTGCCCGAGCCGGACGTGCGGAACCTGCGCGACGTTCTCGAACACGCCTGTCTGCACGGGCTTGCCGGAGAGTGCCTCCCACGTCGGGGCGCCGACGAACTCGAGCGCTGACGCGGTGGGCACGACCGTCACGTCGTGGCCGGCTTCTGTGAAAAGACGAAGGAGCAACGCCGCCTTGTAGGCAGCGATGCCCCCTGTCACACCGAGAACGATGCGCATGTGCGAGATCGACTCAGGCTTCGAGCTTCTCGATGGAGAGCAGGCCCTCGTTCATCTCGCGCAGCGCGATGGAGAGCGGCTTGTCCTGCGGCTGGGCGTCGACGAGCGGGCCGACGTTGTCGAGCAGGCCGTCGGCGAGCTGGCTGTAGTAGCCGTTGATCTGACGGGCGCGCTTGCTCGCGTACGTGACGAGGGCGTACTTGCTGTCCGCGATCTCGAGCAGGTCGTCGATGGGCGGGTTGGTGATGCCGATGGGCTCGGCCTTCGTGCCGGACATGTGTCCCTCTTCTCCTCGGGGCGCGTGGCCGCCGTCGCTGCGCGTGATGCGCGGCGCGCGGGCAGGCGAACGTGCCTCAGTGTTCAGGTGTTCTCATCAATGATACGAGTTCTTCGGAGGCACGCCGAACATCGTCGTTGACGATGACGTGGTCGAACTCGCTCTGCGCCGCGAGTTCGACCTTCGCGGTCTCGAGGCGGCGCTCACGCTCTTCGGGGGTTTCGGTGCCGCGGCCGACGAGTCGGCGAACGAGTTCGTCCCAGCTCGGCGGCGCGAGGAAGACGAAGAACGCATCGGGGGCGTTCTGCTTGACCTGACGCGCGCCCTGCAGGTCGATCTCGAGCAGCGGGAGGCGGCCGTCGGCGATGGCCTGCTCCACGGGCGCCTTCGGCGTGCCGTACGACGCCCGACCGTGGACGATGGCGTGCTCGAGGAAACCACCGTTCGCGGCCATCTCGGCGAACTCGTCGTCCGTCATGAAGTAGTAGTGGACACCGTCCACCTCACCCGGACGTGGCGGGCGCGTCGTCGCTGACACCGACAGCCACACCTCGGGATAGTGCTCGCGGATGTACGCGGCCACCGTCCCCTTGCCGACAGCCGTCGGCCCGGCCAGAACGACCAGTCGTGCACTCACCGCCATGCCCTTTCGTCAACGCCCGCCCCGATCAGCGGTTCGCTCATCCTTTCACATGGGTGCGCGCACCACACGAGCGTCATCTCAGGTCGCACCGACGCCGCCGATCTGCCAATCGGTGCGGTTCTGCACCGTCTGGGGAGCGCCGGCACAAGTCGGCCCGGGCGCCTCGCGATGCCTGTCTCCGCTCAGCGGAGGCCGGCCACCGACTCACGCGTGCGCTCGACGGCGGCGACGAGCCCGTTGACGGAGGGGCCAGCCTTGAGGACGTCGCGTGACGTCGTCGGGATGACGCGTGAGATGGACTCGCCGAACACCGATCGCATCGACTCGACGGTGCCGCCCTGTGCGCCGAAACCGGGCGCGAGGATCGGCGCGTTCGAGGCAGCGAGAGCGCCACCCAGACCGAGGTCATCGAGGGCCGAACCGATCGTCGCGCCCATGACGAACCCGATGTGGCCCCACTCCCCTCGCGCTGCCGCGTCGGCGTTGTCGCGCGTCGCGGCGGCGACGATGTCGCCCGCCACGGTGCCGCCCGGCGTGACGGCGTGCTGCACGCCCGCACCCTCCGGGTTCGACGTCAGCGCAAGCACGAACACGCCGCGCCCGGTGTCACGCGCGAGATCGAGCGCCGGCCGCAGCGACTCGTATCCGAGGTACGGGCTCACGGTGATGGCATCCGCGGGTTCCGGCGCATCCTTGCCGAGGAACGCCTCGCCGTACGCCGTCATCGTCGTGCCGATGTCGCCGCGCTTCACGTCGAGGATGACGAGCGTTCCCGCCGCGCGCAGCTCAGCGGTCACACGCTCCAGCAGCGCCACCCCCCGCGCGCCGAACACCTCGAAGAAGGCGGACTGCGGTTTCACCGATGCGACCCGCCCACCGAACGCCTCGACGCACGTCAGCGCGAACCGCTCGACACCGGAGTAGGAGTAGTCGAGCCCCCACGACTCGACGAGCGAGCGGTGCGGGTCGATGCCGACGCACGCCGGCCCGAAGCGCGCCTGCGTCGCCGCGAGCCGAGCGCCGAAGCCGGCGCTGTCACGTGCAGCGGGTTCAGCAGATGTGGTCATGGGAACCTCCGTGAAGATGAAACATGAACAGGAAAGGACTTCGGCCCTGGCTGCCTCGCGGACGAGCCCGGCCGCCGTGGGCCGTTCGAGGATGAGGCCCAGCGCGCCTGGATGACATGGTTGCCGGCGTCACGCACGAGCCGAACCGCCGTCGATCGCACACGCGGTATGCGCGCGCTTCCATGGGGTGGCGGTCGCCCTCGTCCACGACCACACGGCGCGTCACGTCACGCATGCGCCGCCCCGACGAGTCCGGCGACGGTGAGATCGCGCTCGGCGAGGAAACCGGCAAGCCCGTCCCGCAGCGTCACCCCGGCCCGCGGATCGCGGAACAGCGCCGAGCCCACCTGGACGGCCGAAGCCCCTGCCGCGAGCGCCTGGACGGCGGCGTCGACGCTCGCGATGCCGCCCCCGGCGATGATGGGCGCCGTCGGCAACCGACCAGCCACCATGGCGGCCTTCACCTCGAACACGCCACCGACCGTCAGCGGCAGCAACGCCGGCCCGGCCATCGCAGCACGGGTGCCCGCGCGCGGGCGCAGCGTCGTCACGTCGATGCTGGAGGCGACCGGAGCGTGCCCGAGCACGAGTGCGTCAGCACCCGACTTGAAGCAGGCGCGCGACAACTCGACGAGGTCGGTACCGAGCGTCAGCTTCGCCGCCAGCATGACGTTGCGCGGCAGGTGCTCCCGCACGCGCGCGATCACCTTCGTCACCGCGTATTCGTCGCCGGCGAACGCTCGCCCGTTGTTCGCCTCGTTGGCGACCGAGAGATTGACCTCGACGCCGAGCACCCCACGCAGCGCCGTCCGTCGCCGTACGGCCGCGGCCGCGTCGGCGAAGTCGCCGCTCGTCGCACCCGCGATGGAGACGATGACGGGTGTCGGCGCCGTCACCTCCCACGGCAGACGCGTCGCGCTGAGCGAGTTCGCGCCGACGTTGGGCGTGTCGTGCGGGTGCACGATCCCTGACGGCGATTCGACGATGACGCGTTCGCGTGACGCGTCCTGCACCTCCAGCGTCAGCGACGGCGTGACGAGCGCACCGAACGCGCCGAGCCCACCCCAGCGCACGAGTTCGTGCCCGTACCCCGCACACCCAGAAGCCGCGATGAAGGGTGAGTCGAGCTTGTTCAACCCCAGCGTCGTCGAGAGTGCCCCGCTCATGCCGAGACCTCGAGCAACTGCGCCCACGCCATCCGATCGGCGGGCAGGACGGGCCCTTCGGTGCAGCAACGCACGGGCGCCACCTCACCGGCCGCGTTCGCGACGGGCAGCGCGCACGCCCGGCACAGCCCGGTTCCACAGGGCATGGGCACGCCGAACGCGGCCTGCACGGGAACCGAATGCCGTTGCGCCGCAGCGGTGATCGCGGCCAAGGACGTCACGTCGCCGCTCGCATACACGAGGGCCGTCTCGTGCTGACTCAGCGTCGCATCCAGCGCCACCTGCACGCGGTACGCGAGGTCCTCCCCCGCGCCCGCGTCGGGCAGCACCGTCGTGACGCTGCCGACGAGCCGTCGCGCCTCGATGACGCCGAGCAGCCGACGCTCGTCCTCACCGCCGATGACGACGCGCGGCACCTGACAGCCCGCGCGGCGCAGCGTCTCGACGAGCCACCCCGTCGACGCCGCGCCCGCCCCGACCGCCGCCACGACGACGGGCACCGGGTTCGTCGGAATCGGGAAGCCTCGTCCGAGCGGGCCGAGGATGCTCACCTCGTCGTGCAGGCGCCGCGCAGCCAGCCACGCCGAACCGGCGTCCGCATCGGGGTCGACGACGACCTCGACGGTGCCGCCGTACGTGCCGCTCGGCGTCACCGAGCGAAGCGGCAGGGCACGGCGCGTCACGATGGCGGAGGCGTCGTCTCCGACGGCGAGCGAGACGAGCTGCCCCGGTCGCGCGAGTTCGGCGATGCCCGCCGCGACGAACGTGTGCGCGACGAACGCGCCGACACGTCGCGTCGAGATGAGTTCACCGGTGACGGCGACGACGTCCTTGGGCTCTCGGGAGCCACTCACGGCACCCTCGTCACCCGAGGTCGTCGCAGCCGTCACCGGCGTCGATCCGGCGATGTCGACCTGCCTCAGCGCGTGCCGTACATGTCGAGGTCGCGTGCGTGCTCCTGCAGCGACTTCACCGCGTACGAGCCGTGCATGCTGGCCTCGATGGCCTGCACGGCGGCCGCGAGCTCCTGCACCGTCGTGAGGATCGGCGCGTTCATCGACGTCCCTGCCGCGCGGATCGCGTAGCCGTCAGCGCGTGCATCCGACCCGGACGGCGTGTTGACGATCATCGCGACCTCGCCGTCGAGGATCTGCGACACGATCGTCTTCTCCCCGTCCGGCCCGGGGCCTTCGGAGTGCTTGCGCACCACGGTCGAGGCGATTCCGTTGCGGCGCAGCACATCCGACGTCCCGGGCGTCGCGAGGATCTCGAAGCCGAGGTCGACGAGACGCTTGATCGGGAACAGCATCGCGCGCTTGTCGCGGTTCGCGCACGAGACGAACACGGTGCCTGACGTCGGCAGCCCCTGCCCTGCGCCGAGCTGCGCCTTGGCGAACGACGTGGCGAAGTCGGCGTCGATGCCCATGACCTCACCCGTGGAGCGCATCTCCGGCCCGAGCAGCGAGTCGACGACCTGCCCCTCGGCGGTGCGGAAGCGCTGGAAGGGCAGCACGGCCTCCTTGACCGCGACGGGCGCGTCCATCGGCAGCTTGGCGCCGTCACCGCTCGGCGGTAGCAGTCCTTCGGTGCGCAGGTCGGCGATCGAGGCGCCGAGCATGACGCGCGCCGCGGCCTTCGCGAGCGGCACGGACGTCGCCTTCGCGACGAACGGGACGGTGCGCGAGGCGCGCGGGTTGGCCTCGAGGACGTAGAGCACGTCTTGCGCGAGCGCGAACTGCACGTTCATCAGGCCGCGCACGCCGATGCCCTGCGCGAGCGCCAGCGTCGAGGCGCGCACGCGCTCGAGCTCTTCGGTGCCGAGGGTCGCGGGCGGCAGGACGCACGCGGAGTCACCGGAGTGGATGCCGGCCTCCTCGACGTGCTCCATGATGCCGCCGAGGTACATGTCCTCGCCGTCGAAGAGCGCGTCGACGTCGATCTCGATCGCCTCGTCGAGGAAGCGGTCCACGAGCACGGGGTGCTCCGGCGACGCCGTCGTCGCGCGCGTGACGTAGCCGCGCAGCGTCTCGTCGTCGTAGACGATCTCCATGCCGCGCCCGCCGAGCACGTAGCTCGGGCGCACGAGCACGGGGTAGCCGATCTCGCGGGCGACCTCGATGGCCTCCTCGGCCGAGAAGGCGATGCCGTGACGCGGCGCGGGCAGCTTCGCCTCGGCGAGCACGCGCCCGAACGCGCCGCGGTCCTCCGCCAGGTCGATGGCCTCCGGCGAGGTGCCGACGATCGGCACCCCCTCGTCCTTGAGCGCCTTCGCGAGCCCGAGCGGCGTCTGACCGCCGAGCTGGACGATGACGCCCGCGATCGGGCCGGCCTCGCTCTCGGCGTGGACGACCTCGAGCACGTCCTCGAGCGTCAGCGGCTCGAAGTACAGGCGCGAGCTCGTGTCGTAGTCCGTCGAGACGGTCTCGGGGTTGCAGTTGACCATGATCGTGTCGTACCCGGCGTCACGCAGCGCGAACGAGGCGTGCACGCACGAGTAGTCGAACTCGATGCCCTGACCGATGCGGTTCGGGCCCGATCCGAGGATGATGACGGCCGGCTTCTCGCGCGGCAGCACCTCGCTCTCCTCGTCGTAGGAGGAGTAGTAGTACGGCGTCTGGGCAGCGAACTCGGCGGCGCACGTGTCGACCGTCTTGTAGACCGGGCGCACGCCGAGGGCATGACGCACGCCGCGCACGACGTCCTGCTTCATGCCCGTCAGCTGCGCGATCTGGGAGTCGGAGAAACCGTGCTTCTTCGCCAGGCGCAGCAGGTCGGGCGTCAGCTGGGGCGCCGCCGCGATCTCGGACGCGACGTCGTTGATGAGCTGCATCTGGTCGAGGAACCACGGGTCGATCTTCGTCGCCTCGTGCACCTCCTCGACGCTGAGGCCCGCGCGCAGCGCCTGCTGCACGAGGACGATGCGTCCGTCCGTCGGCTGCTTGGAGCGCTCGAGGATCTCGAGTGCCTCGTCGCGGCTCGTCACCTCGCTCGCCGGATCCCAGTGGAACTGGCCGTCGCTGCGTTCGATCGAGCGCAGCGCCTTCTGCAGCGCCTCGGTGAAGTTGCGGCCCAGCGCCATCGCCTCGCCGACGGACTTCATCGTCGTCGTCAGCGTGCGGTCGGCGGCGGGGAACTTCTCGAACGCGAAGCGCGGCACCTTGACGACGATGTAGTCGAGCGTCGGCTCGAAGCTCGCCGGGGTCTCGGCGGTGATGTCGTTCGGCACCTCGTCGAGCGAGTAACCGATGGCCATCTTCGCGGCGATCTTCGCGATCGGGAAGCCGGTCGCCTTCGACGCGAGCGCCGAGGAACGCGACACGCGCGGGTTCATCTCGATGACGATCATGCGCCCGTCGGCCGGGTTGATGGCGAACTGGATGTTGCAGCCACCGGTGTCGACGCCGACCTCGCGGATGACGGCGATGCCGACGTCGCGCATGCGCTGGTACTCGCGGTCGGTGAGCGTCAGAGCGGGCGCCACGGTGATCGAGTCACCGGTGTGCACGCCCATCGGGTCGAAGTTCTCGATCGAGCAGACGACGACGACGTTGTCGGCGTGGTCGCGCATGACCTCGAGCTCGTACTCCTTCCACCCGAGGATCGACTCCTCGAGCAGCACCTCGGTCACGGGGCTCGCCTGCAGGCCCGCGCCGGCCATGCGGCGCAGATCGGTCTCGTCGTAGGCGAAGCCGGAACCGAGGCCGCCCATCGTGAACGACGGGCGCACGACGACGGGGTAGCCGAGGTCGTCGGCGGCGGCGAGCACCTCGTCCATCGTGTGGCAGATGTGGCTCTTGGCCGATTCGGCGCCGCAGCGCTCGACGACGCCCTTGAACTTCTCACGGTCCTCGCCGAGCTCGATCGCCTCGACGTTGGCGCCGATGAGCGGGCAGCCGTACTTTTCGAGGACGCCGTTCTTGTGCAGCGCGATCGCGGTGTTGAGCGCGGTCTGACCACCGAGGGTCGCGAGCACCGCGTCCGGGCGGTCCTTGGCGATGATCGATTCCACGATCTCCGGCGTGATCGGCTCGACGTACGTGACGTCGGCCGTCTCCGGGTCGGTCATGATCGTCGCAGGGTTCGAGTTGACGAGGATGACGCGCAGGCCCTCCTCGCGCAGGACGCGGCAGGCCTGCGTCCCCGAGTAGTCGAACTCGGCGGCCTGACCGATGACGATCGGGCCGGAGCCGATGACGAGGACGCTCTTGATGTCGGTGTTCTTGGGCATCAGGCGTTCACCTTCTGGTTGTCGCTCATCATCTCGACGAAGCGGTCGAACAGGTACGCCGCGTCGTGCGGGCCCGCCGCGGCTTCGGGGTGGTACTGGACGGAGAACGCCGGGATGTCGAGGCAACGCAGGCCTTCGACGACGTCGTCGTTGAGGCACACGTGCGAGACCTCGACGCGCCCGAAGCTCGTGCCGTGTTCGGCGTCGCTGGGCGCCTGCGTCGATCCCTCGATCGGGGCGTCGACGGCGAAGCCGTGGTTCTGCGCGGTGATCTCGACGGTGCCGCTCGCCTTGTCGAGCACCGGCACATTGATGCCGCGGTGGCCGTACTTCAGCTTGTACGTGCCGAACCCGAGCGCGCGCCCGAGCAGCTGGTTGCCGAAGCAGATGCCGAAGTACGGGATGCCGGCCGCGAGCACGTCGCGCAGCAGCTCGACCTGCGGCGCCGTCGCCGGGTCGCCGGGGCCGTTCGAGAAGAACACGCCGTCGGGGTTGATCGCCGTGATGTCGTCGAGCGCCACCGTCGCCGGCAGCACGTGCACCTCGATGCCCCGCTCGCTCATCATCCGCGGCGTGTTCGACTTGATACCGAGGTCGACGGCCGCGACGGTGAACTTCTTCTCACCCTTCGCCTCGACGACGTATGCCTCCTTCGTCGCGACCTCGGATGCGAGCTCGGAGCCCTCCATCTGCGGGGCGTTCTTCACCGCGTCGAGCAGGTCGGCGTCGCTGTTCGCGGCGTCCGCACCCGAGAACACACCGACGCGCATCGCGCCGCGCTCGCGCAGGTGGCGCGTCAGGGCGCGTGTGTCGATGTCGCAGATACCGACGATGCCCTGCTCGGCGAGGTCGTCCTCGAGGGTGCGCACCGAGCGCCAGTTCGACGGGCGGAGGGCGGGGTCGCGCACGACGTAGCCGGCCACCCAGATCTTGCCCGACTCGTAGTCCTCGTCGTTCATGCCCGTGTTGCCGACGTGCGGGGCCGTCATGACGACGACCTGCTTGTGGTAGCTCGGGTCCGTCAGCGTCTCCTGGTAGCCGGACATGCCGGTCGAGAACACGGCCTCACCGAACGTCGTGCCGATCGCGCCGTAGCTGCGGCCGCGGAAGATGCGGCCGTCCTCGAGGACGAGGCAGGCCGGTTCGCGCGAGACGAACGCACTGGCGCGCTTCGTCGTGGCGGGGGTGGTGTCGTTCACTGCTGAACCTCTCCGTCGTGGAAGGTGCGACGTCCGCGCAGGTACGTCGAGACCACAGCGCCCTCGAGCGTGCGGCCGTGCCAGGGGTTGTTGCGGGAAAGCGACTTCGAGTCGTCCTTGTTCACCGTGACGGTGACGGACGGGTCGAAGAGCGTGATGTTGGCGGGTGCGCCGGCGACGAGGCCCTGGCCGTGCGAGCCCAGCCGGGCGATCGCGGCGGGCTTCGTCGACATCGCATCGGCGACCTGCTGCCACGTCATGCGGCCCGTGGCGACCATCGTCGTGTGGACGACGGCGAGCGCCTGCTCGAGGCCGAGCATGCCGAACACGGCGTCCGCGAACGCGTGCTCCTTGTCGTGGCGCGCGTGCGGCGCGTGGTCGGTCGCGACGATGTCGATCGTGCCGTCGGCGAGCGCCTCGCGCACGGCCTCGATGTCCTCGCTCGGGCGTAGCGGCGGGTTGACCTTGTAGACCGGGTCGTAGCTCTCGACGAGGTCCGTCGGCAGCATGAGGTGGTGTGGGGTGGCCTCCGCGGTCACGGCGATGCCGAGCGACTTCGCCCAGCGCAGCACCTCGACGGTGCCCGCCGTCGACGCGTGCGCGACGTGGACGCGGCTGCCGGTGTGGCGCGCGAGCATGACGTCACGCGCGACGATGACCTCCTCCGCGACGCCGGGCCAACCGGGCAGACCGAGACGTCCGGAGATCTCACCCTCGTGGCAGCAGGCCTGGCCGTCCGCGAGGTTCGGGTCCTGCGCATGCTGGCTGACGACGCCGTCGAACGCCTTGACGTACTCGAGCGCGCGACGCATGAGGCGGCTGTCGTGCACGCACTTGCCGTCGTCGGAGAAGACCCGGACGGCGGCGCGCGAGCGGGCCATGAGGCCGAGCTCGGCGAGTTCCTCGCCGGCGAGGTTCTTCGTCACGGCGCCGATGGGGTGGACGTCGACGAGCCCGACGCGCTCCCCGAGTTCGGCGATGCGCTCCGCGGCCTCGGCGGTGTCCGTCACGGGGTTCGTGTTGGCCATCGCGAAGACGGACGTGAAGCCGCCGGCTGCGGCAGCCGCCGAACCCGTCGCGATCGTCTCGGCGTCCTCGCGGCCCGGTTCGCGCAGGTGGGTGTGCAGGTCGACGAGGCCGGGCAGCGCGACGAGTCCGTCGGCGTCGACGCGCGTCGCGCCGGCGGCGTCGAGGTTCGTACCGATCTCGGCGATGGCGCCGTCACGCACGAGGATGTCGGCCGCGCCGGTGCCGACGACGTCGGCGCCGGTGATGAGAACGGGGCCTGCGTGGTCGCTCATGCCTGAGCTCCTTCCGTCGAGTTCGAGGCGAGCAGGTGGTACAGGACGCTCATGCGCACGGCGACGCCGGCGCTCACCTGGTCGAGCACCTTCGAGCGTGCTTCGTCGGCGGCGTCGGGGCTGATCTCGAGGCCGCGGTTCATCGGGCCCGGGTGGCAGATGACGGCATGCTGCGGCAGCAGCGCGAGGCGGCCGCGCGTCAGGCCATACCCGACGGTGTACTCGCGCGGCGTCGGGAAGTAGCCGCCGGACATGCGTTCGCGCTGCACGCGCAGCATCATGACGGCGTCGACGTGCGGCAGCACCGCGTCGAGGTCGTAGCTGACGTCGAAGCCGTCGCGCGCAGCCCAGGCGGCGATGCCGGACGGCATGAGCGTCGGCGGCGCGACGAGCGTGACGTGCGCGCCGAGGGTCTTGAGCAGGATGAGGTTGGAGCGCACGACGCGACTGTGCGTGAGGTCACCGACGATCGCGACGTGCTTGCCCTCGAGCGTGCCGAGCTGCGCCTGCATCGTGTAGGCGTCGAGCAGCGCCTGCGTCGGGTGCTCGTGGGTGCCGTCGCCGGCGTTGACCACCATGCAGTCGACCCACTGGCTCACCTGCAGCGGCGCCCCGCTGCGGTTGTGGCGCATGACGAGGCCGTCGACGCCCATGGCCGCGACCGTCATCACGGTGTCGCGTAGCGACTCGCCCTTGCTGACGCTCGAGCCCTTCGCACTGACGTTGATGACGTCCGCAGACAGCCATTTCCCGGCGATCTCGAAGGAGCTGCGGGTGCGCGTCGAGTCCTCGAAGAACAGGTTGACGACGGTGCGTCCGCGCAGCGCGGGCAGTTTCTTGACCTCGCGGTTCTGCACGTCGTGCATGGCGGCGGCCGTCTCGAGGATCATCTCGGCGTCGTCGTGGGTGAGGTCGGCGGCCGACAGCAGGTGCTTCACGACGCGTCCTTTCGCTGCTGCGGCGCGGCGGGGCCGCTGATGCGCACCTCGTCGCTGCCGTCGGTCTCGGCGACGCGCACGCGCACGTGCTCGCTCGTCGCCGTCGGCAAGTTCTTGCCGACGTGGTCAGCGCGGATCGGCAGTTCGCGGTGGCCGCGGTCGACGAGGACGGCGAGGCGGACGGCCTTGGGGCGCCCGAGGTCGCCGAGCGCATCGAGGGCGGCGCGCACGGTGCGTCCGGAGAAGAGCACGTCGTCGACGAGGACGACGGTTCGCCCGTCGATGCCGGCTGCGGGGATGTCGCTCTGATGCGCCACGCGGGCGGGGTTGGCACGCAGGTCGTCGCGGTACATCGTGACGTCGAGCGTGCCGACGGGGATGTCGATGCCTTCGACGTCCTTGAGCGCGTCGGCCAAGCGGCGGGCGAGGTGCGCGCCACGCGTCGGGATGCCAAGCAGGACGAGATCGTCCGCGCCCTTGTTGCGCTCGAGGATCTCGTGAGAGATGCGGCGCAGAGCGCGACCGATCTCGGGGGCCGACAGGACCACGCGGCCGTCGTCGGGAGTGGTTCGTGATGTCGAGACGTCCCCGTCACCGGGTACGCCGAGAGCGTCGCGCGTCATGCGCAGGCCTCCTTCGCCGCCTCACAGGACGGATCGTTAAAGGATGATTCCGCTGCCCACCTTATCGCGCCTCGCCGGCCACGCCTGACCGCGTCGTCCTGTTGGGACCCCGGCACTCGGCCTGGTGACCTGCTCTTGGCAGTCTCCGAGGTCGGACACCGTGAACGAGCGTTCAGAACTCGACGAAGCGCGCCGCGTCGTCACGGGCCGGGACGGGCAGGTCATCGATGCCGCCGTGCCGCAGCGCTGCTTCTCGCGACGCGGCCCCGATGTTGTCTTGCTCCAGCGACTGGACGAGCCGGTCGAACTCGCGCGGATGCGTCAGCCGCAGCACGGGCACCCCCTCCGGCGTAGCCTCCCAACGGCGCATGCGCTCGCGTTTGCGCGCGAACGATGAGAAGTGCCACCGCACGATTGAGTTGCGCGAGAACAGCTGTCGCACGTTCTCCGTGTTCCCGTTGCACACGGGCGTGCGAGTGGTGAGGCGATGGACGCAGCGGCGCACGAGGCGGGAGAGGGTGAGGGCACGCGAGTAGTCGAGCGCGATGACGACCCGCGCCCGCTCGAGCATGACGTCCCTCCAGGCGCCGTACGCCGAATCGACGACCCAGCCCTCTGCGCTCGCCATCTGGTGCGCCAGAGCCCGCTGCTCGTCCTGCGGACGCTCGACCCAGCAGGGCAGCCACCCGACCTCGTCGTCGACGAGGTGGACGGGCAGCCCCAGGGCAGCGCCGAGCCGCGCCGCCGCCGTCGACTTGCCCGATCCCGTGACGCCGTACAACAGCACTCGCTGCGCGCGTTCGACATCGGAGAGGGAGGCGACGGGCATGATCCGAGCGTATCGGGGCACTCAGGCCCACGCGAGCGACATGACACGACCCACCCGCGCGAACGGGTGGGTCGTGTCATGTGAGTGGTGGACGGGGCCGTCAGTCGACGATGCTCGACTTCACTTCGGACAGCTTGGTCAGCAGACCACCGATGAACTGCGGCGAGTTGTCGGTCGACAGCTCCGTCGCGAGGTTCTTGGCCTCGGAGACGGCGACGCCGTCGGGCACGTCGTCGACGTAGAGCACCTCGTAGGCCGCGACGCGCAGCAGGGCGCGGTCGACGGCGGGCATGCGATCGAGCGTCCAATCGCGTGCGTACGTCTCGAGCGCTTCGTTGATCGTGCGCCAGTGGTCGACGACGCCGCGCACGAGCACCGCGGTGTACTCCGGCAACGGAGCCGGCGTCACGGGCGCGAGGACGCGCTCGTCGAGCAGGTCCTTCGCGTTGATCTCACGCTGCTCGGCTTCGAACAACAGGTCGAGGGCGCGCTTGCGCGCCTTGGTGCGAGCACCCATCGATCAGGAGACGCGGCCGAGGTAGGAGCCGTCGCGCGTGTCGACCTTGACCTTCGTGCCCTGCTCGAGGAACAGCGGCACCTGGATCTCGGCGCCCGTCTCGAGCGTCGCGGGCTTCGTGCCACCGGTGGAGCGGTCGCCCTGCAGGCCCGGCTCGGTGTGCGTGATCTCCAGGACGACGGACGCAGGCAGCTCGACGTAGAGGACGGTGCCGTCGTTCTGCGCGACGATCGCCTCTTGGTTCTCGAGCAGGAAGTTCGCGGCGTCACCGACGGCGGTGGCCGGGATGTTGATCTGGTCGTACGTCTTCGTGTCCATGAACACGTAGTCGTCGCCGTCCTTGTAGAGGTACTGCATGTCGGAACGGTCGACGTTGGCCGTCTCGACCTTGACGCCTGCGTTGAACGTCTTGTCGACGATCTTGCCGCTCATGACGTTCTTGAGCTTCGTGCGGACGAAGGCCGGGCCCTTGCCGGGCTTGACGTGCTGGAACTCGACGACGGACCACAGCCCGTTGTCGATCTTGAGAACCATGCCGTTCTTGAGGTCGTTCGTGCTCGCCATGGAGATCCGCCTTCGTTCATCGGGCAGCGCCAGGGCTCGTCGGCCCCGTGAACGCGCACCCGGGTGATGCCGCTGCGGACGGTGATCCGCGCGGCCGGTCAACAATCGCCCGCGCAGGCGCACGGGCATCAGCATCTAGTCTATCGTGTGAGCGCACCTCCCCCGATCGACGTTCCACACCTGCGCGTGATGCATTTCACGTCGAGCCTCGCCATACTGGGCGCATGAAGTGGACTCGCCTCGTAGCCGCCCTGCCCGCACTCGGCACGGCCGGTGTAGCCGCCTACGACCTCACGCAGAAGAACCACTCGCTGCTGCGCAACTTCCCCGTCCTCGGCCACGCGCGCTACGCGATCGAGCTGATCGGCCCGGAGATGCGGCAGTACATCGTCGCCGGCAACGACGAGGAGCGCCCGTTCAGCCGCGACCAGCGCGCCTGGATCTACCGCTCGGCCAAGGGCGTCAACAACTACGTCGGCTTCGGCACCGACAACGACCTCGAGTGCAACGAGGGCTACCCGATCGTCAAGCACCGCACGTTCGCGCAGTCGCATGCCGCGGAGACCGACGACCACGCCATCCCCTGTGCGAAGGTGCTCGGCGGCGCCCGCGGACGCGCCAAGGCGTTCCGTCCGCGCTCGGTCGTCAACGTCTCCGCGATGAGCTTCGGCTCGCTCTCCGGCGCGGCGATCATCGCGCTCAACAAGGGCGTCGCCCTCGCCGGGGCGATGCACAACACCGGCGAGGGCGGGTTGTCCACCTATCACCGAAGCGGCGGCGACCTCATCCTGCAGATCGGCACCGGCTACTTCGGCTGCCGCGACGAAGACGGCCACTTCGACCTCGACAAGCTCGTCACCGTCGTCGAGTCGGCGCCCGTCAGGGCCATCGAGATCAAGCTCTCCCAAGGCGCCAAACCGGGCCTCGGCGGCGTCCTGCCCGGCGCGAAGGTGACGAAGGAGATCGCCGACATCCGCGGCGTCCCGCAGGGCGAGACCGTCGTCTCGCCGTCACGGCACACCGCGTTCCACGACATCGACTCGATGCTCGACCTCGTCGAGACGATCGCCGAGCGCACAGGCCTGCCCGTGGGCATCAAGTCGGCCGTCGGCGAGATGGGTTTCTGGCAGCAGCTGACGGCAGCGATGTCGAGCGTCGACGGCCCGCGCCGCGGAGTCGACTTCGTGACGATCGACGGCGGCGAGGGTGGCACGGGTGCGGCGCCCGTCGTGTTCTCCGACTCGGTCGCGCTCCCCTGGGCCGTCGGTTTCTCGCGCGTCTACGCCCTGTTTGCGGAGGCCGGCCTCACCGACGACGTCGTGTTCATCGCCTCCGGCAAGCTCGGCCTGCCGATCACGGCGGCGCAGGCGTTCGCGATGGGGGCCGACATGATCAACGTCGCGCGCGAGGCGATGCTGTCGATCGGCTGCCTGCAGACGCAGAAGTGCCACGAGGACACCTGCCCGACGGGCGTCGCGACGCAGAACGCGTGGCTCGCGCACGGCCTCGACCCCGAGCTCAAGAAGGTTCGCCTCGCGAACTACCTCGTCGCGCTGCGCAAAGACCTGCTGAAGATCAGTGACGCCGTCGGCGTCGCGCACCCCGGTCTGCTGACGCCCGACGACGTCGAACTGCTCGACGGGATGCGCAAGGGCACAGGCCTCGCCGACGTCTTCGGCTACCAGCCCGACTGGGGGCGCCTCGGCGACGAACTGGCGCGCGAGATCACCGACATCATGGTCGCCGGCGACTTCGAGAACGCCGGCACCGCCGCCGGTGACCGCGAGACGGCGAAGAAGGAGCAGCCGACGCGCTGACCAGGGCGTCTCAGCCAGTCACCGCCTCGAAGGCTGCGCGCAGCTGCTCGCGCGTCGGACCTTCGAGGCGGTGGACGTCACCGATGCCGTGCAGGACGACGAAGCGCAGCGTCGTGCCGCGCGTCTTCTTGTCACGCCCCATGACGGTGAGCATCTCGTCGAAGTCACCGCCCGCGTACGTCGTCGGCAGCCCGAGCGAGGTGATGACGGCGCGCTGCCGCTCCACATCGTTGCGCCCGAGCACGCCTGCCGCGAAGGCCAGTTCGGCGGCGAACACGCAGCCGACGGCGACGGCGTCACCGTGTCGCCAGGTGTAGTTCTCGAGCTGCTCGATGGCGTGCGCGAACGTGTGGCCGTAGTTGAGGATCTCGCGCAGGTTCGATTCCTTGAGGTCGGCCGCCACGACCGAGGCCTTGACGCTGATGGCCCGCTCGACGAGTTCGACGAGCTGCGGGCTCGTCACGTCGAGGCACGCAGCCGGGTCGGCCTCGACGAGTTCGAGGATCCGCTCGTCGCGGATGAAACCGCACTTGACGACCTCCGCGAGCCCGGCCGCGACGTCGCGTTCGGGCAGCGTCCGCACCGTGGCGAGGTCGGCGAACACGGCGAGCGGCTCGTGGAACGCGCCGACGAGGTTCTTGCCCTCGGCGATGTTGATGCCGGTCTTGCCGCCGACCGCCGCGTCGACCATCGCGAGCACCGTCGTCGGCACCTGGATGACGCCCACGCCGCGCAGCCACGACGCGGCAACCCAGCCGGCGAGGTCGGTCACCGCTCCCCCGCCGACGCCGACGACGACGTCGGTGCGCGTGAAGCCGGCTCGCGCCATGACGCCCCACAGGCGCGCGCTCACCTCGATCGTCTTGGCAGCCTCGCCGTCGGGCACGACCTCGCGCACGACGTCGATGCCGCGGCCACGCAGCGCTTCTTCGACGCGGTCGGCAATCGCCGTCACCGCCGCCTGCTCGACGATCAGTGCCCGCGCCACCCCGGCCGGGACGGCGCCCGCGAGGTCTTGCAGCACCCCCTCGCCGATGTGCACGGCATACGCGGTTCCCACACTGATGATGCTCATGGCGTCTCTCCTTCGTCGCGGCGCGTCCGGCCGCCTCGTGTGGCCCCGAGGATGCGTCGTCGCGCGATCGTCGCTGCCACCGAAGACGGCAACGGGCGCTTTCCACCGGTCAAGACGGGTGTCTCGTGCTCGGCCGCGACGAGCGCCTCGATGATGCGCGTGGCCGAGGCACCCGTCGTCCCGCGCGAGGTGTCGACGGTGACCGTCGCGACCTCTTCGTACAGCCGTCGGCGTTCGGCGAAGATGCGCCGCCACGTGTCGATGCCACCGTTCGCGAGGATCGGGCGCGTCACGTCGCCGCGGATGCGGTAGCCGGCGTTGCGTTCGTCGACGGTCAGGTAGACGACGGTGTGCTCGCGCAGCGCCGCCCGCGTCGAGTCGTCGAGCACCGCCCCGCCACCGAGCGCGAGGACTCCGTCGAACGTGCCGAGCTGCTCGGTGATGACGTCGCGCTCGACCTCGCGGAACGCGGCCTCGCCGTGCGTCGCGAAGTAGTCACTGATCGAGCAGCCGAGGCGTTCGACGATGAGCGCGTCGCTGTCGCGCAGTTCGACGCCCCAGCGCGCCGCGAGGGAGCGCCCGACGGACGACTTGCCGGACGCCATCGGCCCGACGAGCACGGCGCGGGGACGCGGGTGGTGGCGCTCGGCGTCAGCCGCAGGCGTCGGTGGCGCGCTCACTCCCACGTCGTGAGCAGATCGGGGATGTTGGCGAGGTAGCTCTCGAGGTTGCGCCGCGTCTCGGCGACCGAGTCTCCACCGAACTTCTCGACGCACGCCTCGGCGAGTACGAGCGCGACCATCGCCTCCGCGACGACGCCAGCCGCCGGAACGGCGCAGACGTCGGAACGCTGGTGGATCGCCGTCGCGGCCTCACCCGTCGCGACGTCGACGGTCGCGAGCGCCCGCGGCACCGTCGAGATGGGCTTCATCGCGGCGCGCACCCGCAGCACGTCACCGGTCGACATGCCGCCCTCGGTGCCACCGGCACGGTTCGACTGGCGACGGATGACGCCGTCGTCACCGCGCACCATCTCGTCGTGAGCAGCCGAACCGCGGCGCGCGGCCGTCGTGAACCCGTCACCGATCTCGACACCCTTGATCGCCTGGATGCCCATCATCGCGGCGGCGAGGCGCGCGTCGAGGCGGCGGTCCCAGTGTACGTGCGAGCCGAGGCCCGGGGGCAGACCGTAGGCGCAGACCTCGACGACGCCGCCGAGCGTGTCGCCCGCCTTCTTCGCCGCGTCGATCTCGGCGACCATGCGCGCCGAGCCGTCGGCGTCGAGGGTGCGCACGGGGTCGGCGTCGAGGGCCGCGACGTCGTCGGGGTGCGGCAGCGGTGAGTCGTCGGCGACGGCGGCCGTCCCGACGGCGACGGTGTGCGAGACGAGCCGGATGCCGTAGGCCTGCTCGAGGAAGCGCGCGGCGACCTCACCGAGGGCGACGCGCGCCGCGGTCTCGCGCGCGGAGGCGCGTTCGAGGACGGGGCGGGCGTCGGCGAAGCCGTACTTCTGCATGCCGACGAGGTCGGCGTGGCCGGGGCGCGGGCGCGTCAACGGCTTGTTGCGCGCGATCTCCTTCTCGGCGTTGACGTCGTTCGACGCCTCGTACGCGGATGCCTCGACCGGATCGGACGACATGACGGTCTCCCATTTCGGCCATTCGCTGTTGCCGATCTGCAGCGCGAGCGGCGAACCGAGCGTCACGCCGTGACGCAGGCCGCCGACGAACGTCACGACGTCCTGCTCGAACTTCATGCGGGCGCCGCGCCCGTAGCCGAGGCGACGGCGCGCGAGAGCGTCGGAGATGTTCTGCGACGTCACCTCGACGCCGGCGGGCAGCCCCTCGATGACGCCCATGAGGGCCGGGCCGTGCGATTCACCTGCGGTCAACCAACGAAGCATGCGGCCGATCATTTCACGGCGGCGCGCCCGGCCTCCATCATGTCCGCGATGGGGGCAGTGTGGCCGGTGAACAGCTCGAACTGTGCCGCGGCCTGGTGCACGAGCATGTCGAGGCCGCTGACGACGGTCGCACCGCGCGCACTCATCGTGCGGGCGAATGCCGTCGGCCAGTCGGCGTAGACGACGTCGAGGACGAACGGCCCGCCGGCCGCGCCGATGCGCAACGACGGGGCGTCGACGACGCGCGCGGCGAGGGCGTCCGCGCCCCCGGCCGGGGACGTCTGGACGACGAGCAGCGCCATGCCGACCGCCCACGCCGCGTCCTCGTCGTCCTCGCGCACGACGCGGGTGCTCATGCCGAGCGAGCGCGCCAGTGCCAGCGTCTCGGGGCGCGCCTGCGCGCGCACGACGAACGTCACCTCGCGCACGCCGAGACGCGACAGAGCGGCGACGACGGAACGTGCCGTCGCGCCCGAGCCGATGACGACGGCGCCCCGGCCACCCGCGCACCCGGCGGCGCGCAGGGCTTCGACGACGCCGTGGACGTCGGTGTTGTCGGCGAACCAACCACCGTCACGCCGCACGAGCGTGTTGGCCGCGCCGACGTCACCAGCGAGCGCCGACGCCTCGTCAGCCACAGCCAACGCCGCTTCCTTGCACGGCATCGTCACCGACAGTCCGACGACATCGTGGTCGAGCCTGGCCACGAATGCGCGCACCTCATCAGCGACGACCTCGGCACGTGCGTACGACCAGTCGTCCAGGCCCGCCGCTCGATACCCCGCCTCGTGCAGCGTAGGCGAGAGCGAATGGTCGATCGGCGAGCCGACGACGAGTGCGCGGGGCATCAGCAGCCGCGTCCGGGGTTGGCCTTGCACCAGGCCTGGAACTTCTTCTCGTTCTCGAGCTGCTGGTCGTAGGTGTCCGCGAACAGCGTCTCGCCGGTGTCGAGGTTGACGGCGACGAAGTACTTCCACGTGCCCGGCGTCGGGTTCGCGGCGGCCTTGATCGCGTCGAGACCGGGGCTGTTGTACGGCGTCGGCGGCAGACCCGCATGCATGTACGAGTTGTACGGGCTCGGGTTGGCGCGGTCGGCGTCGGTCGTCGTCACCGTGCCGCGCTTGTGGATGACGTAGTGGACGCTCGAGTCCATCTGCAGCTTCATCCCGCTCGACAGGCGGTTGTCGATGACGCGGGCCACCTTGCCGTCGTTCGCCGCGTTGGGCGACTCGGCCTGCACGATGCTGGCCTTCGTCAGCACCTTCTGGATCTGGTCGGCCGGGATGTTGAGCGAGTTGATCTGCTCCTTGGTGTTCGTCACCATCGTCTGCAGCTGCTGCTTCGCCGACATCGACTTGTCGAAGTCGTACGTCGAGGGGAACAGCCAGCCCTCGAGCTTGCCGTTCATCGTGCTCGGCAGGCCGAGCTGCGCGGGCGTCACGGCCTCGTACTCACTGACGGGGTGGCCGGTGCCCTTCGACAGCTTCGCGAAGATCTCGCTCTGCCACAGGCCCTCTTGGATGACGATGCCGCCGCCGACGCGGTTCTTCGGGTCCTGCAGCGCGGAGAGCGCCGAATCGGCGCTCTGCTTCTTCCTGAGTTTGTAGACGCCGGGCGTCAGGTTGACGTTCGGTGACGCCGCCATCGCCTCGACGAAGGCCGACGTCGACTTCGTCACCCCGGCCGCGACGAGCGCTGAACCGATCGTGCTGCCCGCGTCACCCTTGTTGATCTTGACCTGGGCGGTCTCGTTCTCCCCCGTGCCCGAGTAGTCGCCCCCTGAGCTGCTGAACGACGGCAGGCTCAGCCCCAGGGTGCGCCACGCGAAGGATCCGGCGGCGACGACGAGGACGAGCGCGAGCGCCAGGGTCACGAGACCGCGGCGCTTGTTCGGGTTGTAGTCGACCTCGCTCGCGCCGGCTGGGCGGAGAGCCTGGGCCTCGCGTTGCGCATCAGCGCGGGCGCGATGTTCGCGTCGCGACTGCAGCCGTCGTGCCTGTGGCAGCTCTGCCCGAGTGGGTGCGCTGCGTTCGCCGTCGCGACGGACGCTCTGGCTGGGGTCGACCTCGTCGTTGCCGCTCCCGAAGAGACGCTCGCGGGGAGAATCAGGCATCGTGGGTGTCACCTTCGCTTGTCCGTCGTCGCGCACGGGGCTTGCGGCCCCCCACCTCGAGGCCGGGCGGCCTTCCGGTGCCACGCTCGGTCTCGAGTGCGGCCTGCAGGATGAGCACGGCGGCTTGCTGGTCGACGTGCTGCCTGTGCTTGCGCCCGGCCACCCCACTGGCGTGGAGCGATTGGTGCGCGGACACAGATGTTAGACGCTCATCGACGAGAATGACGCGAAGCGCGGGCCGAAGACGCTTCAGCGTGTTGGCCCAGGCGCGAGCGGCCTGTGTCGACGCGGTGTCCTCACCCTTCATGTTGAGGGGCAGGCCGACGACGACCTCGAGGGCACGAGCGTCGTCCGCGAGCTCGGCCACGCGCTGCACATCCTTGTCGCTCGCGCTCGCGCGCGCGAGGGTCTCGACGGGCGTCGCCATGATGCCGCCAGGGTCGCTGACGGCGACGCCGACACGCACGGTGCCGACGTCGACGCCCAACCTGATCCCCTCACGCATGACGAGCCCGCCGCACCTTCAGTTCGTGACCGTGCGGCCGACGGTGTGCTCGACCTCGGCGATCGCGGCGCCGAGCTTCGAGGCGTCCTGGCCACCACCCTGTGCGAGGTCCGGCTTGCCGCCGCCACCACCACCGAGCACGCCGGCCGCGACCTTGACGAGGTCACCGGCCTTGACACGCCACTCGCGTGCCGGCGCGTTCGTCGCGATGACGATGACGGGGCGGCCCTTGCTCACGCCGCCGACTGCGACGACGCTCGGCGTCGCGTCGCCGAGCTTGGCGCGCAGGTCCGTCGCCATCGCCCGGGCCGCGTCGGCGTCGATCGCGTCGTCGTGATGACCGATGAAGCGCACCCCGAAGACGTCCTTGGCCTGCTCGACGAGGGAGCCGGCCGCAGCGGCCATCTGCTGCTGCTTGAGGCGCGCGAGCTCGCGCTCGGCGTCCTTGATGCGCGTCAGCATCTCGGAGATCTTGTCCTTGAGCTCACCCGGCTGCGCCTTCGTCATCGACGTGAGGTCGGCGACGAGGGCGCGCTCCTTCGCGAGGTAGCGCATCGCGTCGATCCCGACGAACGCCTCGAGACGGCGCACGCCCGAACCGACGGACGACTCGCCGGTGAGCGTGAGCGCACCGATCTGCGAGCTGTGCGCGACGTGCGTGCCACCACAGAGCTCTCGCGACCAGGGGCCGCCGATCTCGATGACGCGCACCTGCTCGTCGTAGGTCTCGCCGAACAGGGCGATCGCGCCCCACTCCTTTGCCTCGGGCAGCGTCATGTACTGCGCGGCGACGGGTAGGTCACGACGCAGGGCGAGGTTGGAGACCTCCTCGATCTCGCTGCGCGTCTCGGGCGACAGGGCCGAGTTCCACGCGAAGTCGAGACGCAGGTAACCGGGCTTGTTGTACGAGCCGCTCTGCAGCGCCGACGGGCCGAGCACCTCGCGCAGCGCGGCGTGCACGACGTGCGTGCCCGAGTGCGCCTGGCAGGCGGAGATGCGCCATTCGGGGTCGACCTGCGTCTGGACGCCCTCGCCAACGCGGACGGGCCCGTCGAGCACCTCGACCGTGTGCGCGATGAGGCCCTTGACCGGGCGCTGCACATCGACGACCTTGAGGCGACCGGCGGGCGTGACGATGATGCCTTCGTCAGCGATCTGACCACCGGATTCGGCGTAGAACGACGTGCGGTCGAGCACGACCTGGCCGCTCTGACCGGGCTCGAGCTGTTCGACGGCCGAGCCGTTCGCGACGAGGCCGCGCACGCTCGCCTCGGCCTGCAGCGTCTCGTAGGCGAGGAACTCGGTGGCCCCGGCCTCGCGCAGCTGCGTCCAGACGGCGACGTCACCGTGGCCGGCCTTCTTCGCCTTGGCGTCGGCCTTGGCGCGCTGACGCTGCTCGTCCATGAGGCGACGGAAACCGGCCTCGTCGACGCTGACTCCCTGCTCGGCCGCCATCTCGAGGGTGAGGTCGATCGGGAAGCCGTACGTGTCGTGGAGGCTGAACGCCTGGTCGCCGGTGAGGACGGGCTTGTCGCTGCCCGCCTGCTGGTCCGTCGCCTGCCTCGCCTTCGCGACCGCGGTGTCGAGGATCGTCGTACCAGCGACGAGGGTGCGGCGGAATGCCTCCTCCTCGGCGTACGCGATCTGCGAGATGCGCGCGAAGTCGGTCTTGAGCTCGGGGTACGACTGCGACATCCGCTCCATCGAGATCGGGACCAGGTGCGGCAGCGCCGGGTCGGCGTAGCCGAGCAGGCGCATCGCGCGCACCGCGCGGCGCAGCATGCGGCGCAGGACGTACCCGCGCCCCTCGTTGCCCGGCGTCACGCCGTCACCGATGAGCATGAGCGAGCTGCGCACGTGGTCGGCGACGACGCGCAGGTGGACGTCGTCAGGGTGGCTGCTCGCGGCCGACTGGCCCGAGTTCGCGCCGTAGCGCTTGCCCGTCATCTCGGCGGCCATGTCGAGGACGGGGTAGACCTCGTCGATCTCGTAGAGGTTGTCGACGCCCTGCAGCACCGACGCCATGCGCTCCAGGCCCATGCCGGTGTCGATGTTGCGGCGCGGCAGTTCGCCTGCGACGTCGAAGTCAGCCTTGCTGCGCACGGCGGACAGCTCGTACTGCATGAAGACCAGGTTCCAGATCTCCATGTAGCGGTCCTCGTCGACCGCCGGGCCACCCTCGACGCCGTACTCGGCGCCGCGGTCGAAGAAGATCTCCGAGCACGGCCCACCGGGGCCGGGCACGCCCATGCTCCAGTAGTTGTCGTTCGCGTCGCGGCGCGTGATGCGCGCGGCGTCGACGCCGATGACGTCCTTCCAGATCGCGTAGGCCTCGTCGTCGCTCTCGAACACCGTCGGCCACAAACGGTCGGCGTCGAGACCGTACCCGCCCTGGCTCTGATGCGTCGTGAGCAGCTCCCACGCGAACTTGATCGCGTCTTCCTTGAAGTAGTCACCGAAGCTGAAGTTGCCGTTCATCTGGAAGAACGTGCCGTGACGGCTCGTCTTGCCGACCTCTTCGATGTCACCCGTGCGCACGCACTTCTGCACGCTGGTCGCGCGCGTGAACGTCGGCGTGGCCTGACCGAGGAAGTACGGCTTGAACGGCACCATGCCGGCGTTGACGAAGAGCAGGTTGGGGTCGTCGTAGATGAGTGGTGCGCTCGGGACGACCGTGTGGCCCTTGCCTTCGAAGAACTGCAGCCAGCGGCGCCTGATCTCGGCGGTTTCCATCAATCGCCCTCATTCGTGAGAAGTCGTACGGGTGTGCGTCGCTCATCATCCCACGAGTGCGCGCCATTTCCCCATCGTGGCGGGCGGCCCCGTGACCGGCCGGGCGGTGCGAGGCACCGCGGCTCGCGAACGAACGGACGAGGCCCGGCCCCCTGTGCGGGAACCGGGCCTCGCCCGTCATGTCAGACGCGCATCGGCGCTGACGTCACTTCTGCCAACCGATGGTCTCCGGGAACGGGAAGGCGAACACGGACGCACCGACGTTCGCGAGCCCCTTCTTCGTCGCCATGATGACCGGGCCGTTCGTCAGCGGCAGGATGCCGTACTGGTCCATGGCCTGCTTCTCCAGCTTGTTGGCCTCGGCGATCTGCTTGTCCTTGTCGCCGATCTTCGTCAGGTCCTTGAACTTCGGGTCGAGCGACTTGTCCGCGACACCGGACTGGTTCAGGCCAGAGTCCGAGCACCACACCTGGCAGGCGTACGCCACACCGTAAGGGTCGGAGGAGCTGAAGCCCATCGGGAAGAGGTCGAAGTCCTTCTTCGTGATGACGTTCGAGAACTCCGAGGAGGCGCGCTGGTCGATCTTCATGTCGACGCCGATGCCCTTGAGCATCGCCTGCATCGCCGTGGCCTGGGCCTTGTTGACCGGGTCATCACCGAGGTTGACATAGCTGAGGGTCAGCTTCTTGCCGTCCTTGGAACGGACGCCGTCCGAACCGGCCTTCCAGCCCGCCGCGTCGAGGTCCTTCTTCGCCTGCTCGGCGTCGAACTTCGTCGAGACGTTGTTCTCGTAGCCCTTCTGGAAGCTGAAGAGCAGGAACGAGCCGGGCAGCTCCTCCTTGTAGTCGAGACCGTTGAACTCGATCTCGGCGAGCTTGCTGCGGTCGACGCCTTCCATGATGGCCTTGCGAACGGCCTTGTCCGCGAGCAGCGGGCTCTTGCCGTTGAGGGTGAGCAGGCTGTTCGAGGGGTAGGAACCGCGGCGCAGCTCGGTGTTGGGAACATCCTTCACCTGCTGCAGACGGTCCTTGGTCGTCGCGCTCGTCGAGTCGATCTGCCCGTTCTTGAACGCGTTGATGGACGCCGAGGCCTCCATCGTGATGAACGTGCGCTTGTCCAGCTTGCCCTTGTCGCCCCACCACTTCTCGTTGCGGACGAACGAGATGGTGCCGGCCTTCGAGTCGTACTTCTCGATCTTGTACGGGCCCGCGCCGAGCTCGGCGTGCGGGTTGTTCAGGTAGAACTTGTTGAACTGGTCCGCGGAGCTCACCTTCGGGTTGAGCAGGAAGTCGAACAGACCTTCCCACCACACGCCCGGCTGACTGAACGTGATGACGGCCTCGTGGTCGTCCTTGCCCTTCGCCACGGACTCGATGGCCGAGAAGCCATCCGTCGAACTGGGCAGGAACGCCTTGTCCTTGCCGCTGTTGGCCTTCCACGTGTTCTCGAAGGACTTCCAGTCGATCGGCGAACCGTCGTTGTACTTCGCCTTCGGGTTCATCGTGTAGGTGACGACGAGCTTGTCACCCTTGACCTCGCTCTTGGCGCCCTCGATGTAGGCCTTGTTCCAGATGACCTTGCTGCCGTCAGCCGAGTACGTCTTGAGGACGGGGTTGTACCAGCGCCACACGTCCGAGGTGTAGCGGGTGCCGTCCTGCTGGAACGGGTTGAACTGCGGAGAGACCTCGGTCGTGGCGGTGGTGTACGTGCCACCATCCTTGAGGGCCGACGCCGGCTGCTCGTTGTAGCTCTTCTGCAACGAGGTGTTCGTCGTCTTCTTGCTGTCGTCGCCCTTGTCGTCCGACGAGCCCCCGGAACACCCGGTGAGCAGCAGAGCGCTGGCGAGAACGAAGGCGCCGGACGCCGTCTTCATCGACTTCATCAGTGAACTTCCTTTGTGTCGGCCCCGCCTGCGAAGTGACAGGCGTGGGCATGATCGGCGCCGGTCACAGACATGAGCTCGGGCGTCGTGTCCCGGCACAGCTGCTGCTTCGCGTCGTCGAGGGTCTTATACAACGGGCACCGCGAGACGAAGCGGCACCCGGGCTCTGAGGAGGTCGGGCTGGGCAGGTCGCCCGTGAGCAGGATCCGCTCACGGCTACGTTCGACCACCGGGTCCGGCACGGGGATGGCGGACAGGAGCGCCTTGGTGTAGGGGTGCATCGGGCGCTCGAACACGTCGTCGACGGCACCGACCTCGACGATCTTGCCGAGGTACATGACCGCGACCCGATCCGAGATGTGACGCACGACGGCGAGGTCGTGGGCGACGATGAGGTAGCTGAGGCCGAGACGGGCCTTCAGCTCGGCGAGCAGGTTGATGACGCCGGCCTGGATCGACACGTCGAGCGCGGAGACCGGCTCGTCGAGCACGACCGTCTTCGGGTTCGTGGCGAGCGCACGGGCGATGCCGATGCGCTGACGCTGTCCGCCGGAGAAGGCTGCTGGGAAACGGTCGGAGTGCTGCGGGTTGAGCCCGACGAGCGCCATGAGCTCCTCGACCCGCTCGTCGATCTCGTGCTTGCTCGACCCACCGAGCGCGACGAGCGGTTCGCTGATGATGCCGTGCACAGTCATGCGCGGGTCGAGGGCACCCATCGGGTCCTGGAAGACCATCTGGATGTCGCGACGCAGATCCTTGCGCTGCGACCTCGAGGCGTTCTTGATGCTCTGCCCGGCGATCTCGATGTCGCCCGTCTCGGGCTGACCCATCCGCATGATCTCCATGAGGGTGGTCGTCTTGCCCGAGCCGGACTCCCCGACGAGACCGAGGGTCTCCCCCTCGCGCAGGTCGAGGTCGATGCCGGCGACGGCGTAGACCGAGCCGACGCGACGCTTGAGCACGGCGCCCTTCATGAGCGGAAACGTCTTCGTCACGTCGTCCAGGCGCAGGACGCTCGCGCGCTCCTCGCGGGGGATGCCGGCGGCGGGATCCTCGATGACGGGTCGGGGGAAGATGGGTTCGGAGCCGATGAAGCCCCGCCCGGAAATCTCGTCGGCGCGGATGCAGGCCGCACGATGCGTTGCGGAGCCGACGGGACGCAGGGCCGGTTCGCCGTTGCCGCACTCCGCGGTCGCGATCGGGCAGCGCGGGATGAGCGGGCACGCGTCCGGGAGGTCGACGAGCAACGGCGGCGTGCCCTTGATCGGTGCGAGCGCCTCACGCCCCGTCGCGTCGACGCGGGGCACGGCCCCGAGCAGGCCGATCGTGTACGGCATCCGCGGTGCGGCGAAGACGTCGTCCGCCGTCCCCGTCTCGATGAGGCGGCCGGCGTACATGACGCCGACACGGTCGGCCTGACCGGCGACGACGCCCAGGTCGTGCGTGATCATGAGCACGGCGGCGCCCGTCTCACGCTGGGCCTTCTTGAGCACCTCGAGCACCTGGGCCTGCACCGTCACATCGAGTGCGGTGGTCGGCTCGTCCGCGATGATGAGGTCCGGGTTGTTCGCGATGGCCAGGGCGATGACGACACGCTGACGCATACCGCCGGAGAACTCGTGCGGGAACGACTTCGCACGGGTCTTCGGGTTGGGGATGCCGACGAGGTCGAGCAGCGCGACGGCCTGCTCCCACGCCTTCGCCTTGGTGATGTCCTGATGGATGAGGATCGCTTCGACGATCTGGTCACCGACGGTGAAGATCGGCGTCAGCGCCGACAGGGGATCCTGAAACACCATGCCGATGCGCTTGCCGCGCACCTTCGACATCTCCTTGTCGGTGCGTCCCAGCAGCTCTTCACCGTCGAGGGTGATGCTGCCGTCCACCTTCGCGTAGCTCGGCAGCAGACCCATGATGGCCGTGGACGTGACGGACTTGCCCGAGCCGGACTCGCCGACGATGCCGAGCGTCTCACCGCGTGCGATGTCGAAGCTGACGCCGCGCACCGCGTCGACACGCCCCGCTTCGGAGGGGAAGGACACCGCGAGATCCTTGACCGAGATCAGCGGGCTGCTGCCCGCCTTGTCCAGCATGCCGCCACCGGAGACGGAGATCGGGGTGCTCATGCGTTGCCACCAGCCTTGGAGTTCGGGTCGAGCGCGTCACGCAGGCCGTCACCGATGAGTGCCATCGAGACGGTGAGCATGACGAGGAGCAGAGAGGGGAAGGCGAACAGCCACGGCGCGGAGTAGACGGAATTCGCACCGTCGGCGAGCATCGAACCGAGCGACACGTCGGGCTGCTTGATGCCGAACCCGAGGAAGGACAGGCCGGTCTCGCTCATGATGGTGGAGACGACGCCGAGGGTGAAGTTCACGATGAGCAGCGACCCGATGTTCGGGATGACGTGGCGAAGCACCACCTTTGTCGTCGGCACTCCCATGAACTCGGCGGCCGCGACGTATTCGCGTTCGCGCACGGATGTCGAGATCGTCCACACGATGCGGGCCGAGAACACCCAGCCGAAGAGGGTCAGCACGAAGATGAGGACGCGCCAGTCGCCCTGGAAATAGGTGGAGATGAGCGCCAGGATGAGGAAGCTCGGCACCACGAGGAGGAAGTGGATGAGACCGAGCGTCAATTTCTCCAGACGTCCACCCACGTAGGCGGCCCAGGCTCCGACGATCGCCGAGATGATCGTCGTCAGCGCCGACACGCTCACACCGATAATGATGGATCGCTGCAGACCGTGGACGGCCTGGGCGTAGGTGTCGTTGCCCGCCTGGTTGGTGCCGAAGAAGTGGCTACCGCCCGGACCCTGCTGCAGCGTGAGGAAGTCGGGGTCGGTGTAGTTCCACTGCGTGAAGAACCCACCGACGATCGAGAACACGATGAGACCCAGGAGGATGACGAGACCCAGGACGCCGCCCTTGTTGCGCATGAAACGGCGCATGTAGAGCTTTCGGCGGGTGAGCGGAGCGGCGGCGCCGTCGCGCTTGGGGTCGCCCTCGGTCAGCTCAGGGGTGGGCGAACCGTCCGGTAGGCGCGTCTCGCGGACCGTCTCCGGCGAGATGGCGGCCTGTTCCACGCTTTCGGGCTCGATGGGGTTGAAGTCGTTCGTCATGGCTCAGCTCACCCGCACTCGGGGGTCGAGGGCGACGGTCGCGAGGTCCGCGAGGATCGCGCCGATGGCCGTCATGAGGGCGCCGAACGCCGCGATGGCGACGGTGCCGTGGATGTCGTTCTGCCCGATGGTCTGGGTGAAGTACTGCCCCATGCCCTTCCAGGCGAAGATCGTCTCTGTCATGATCGCGCCGGTGAACATCGCCGGGATGGAGAACGCGAGCTGGGCGGCCGTCGGAATGAGCGACGTGCGCAGTCCGTGGCGGCGGATGGCCTCCTGGCGCGTGAGCCCCTTGGCCCGGGCGGTGCGCACGAAGTCCGCGTCCACGGTGTCGAGCAGGAGCGTGCGCTGAGTCATGTGGTAGCTGGCGTAACCCACGAGGATGAGGGTGATCGACGGCAGCACGAGGTGTGCCAGGCGGCTGACGAATGTCGCCCAGAACCCACTGACGTTCGGATCTTGCGCACCGGCGACGTAGAAGACGGTGTGACCGAGCTTCTGGTTGGCCCAGATGCCGAGGAACACGACGCACAGCGCCGCCACCGGCAGGGGGATGTTGAGCGTGATGATCGACGTCGCCTGGGCCACGCGGTCGCCGAAGCGGTACTGGCGAGCTGCGCTGTAGACGGCCAGCGCGATGCCGAGGACCGCACTGAGAATCGTCGCACCGAGCACGAGCTGGGCGCTGATGGCGGCCCGGTAGGCGACCTCAGAGTTGACGTCGACACCCGTCGGCGACTGACCCCAGTCCCAGTGGAAGAACACGCCCTGGAACCACGTCCACCACTTCGTGAAGACCGATTCGTCGGGGTTCAGGTTGTACTGGTCCAGGGAGCGAACGATCTGGTCGTGGCTGAGCGGGGGTCGCCGCGCCAGATAGTTCGACTCGGGCTTCAGGAAGAAGGAAGCCAGGAAGAACGTCAGGTTGGTGGCCACGAAGATCATGACCACCCACCCCAGCGCTTTTCGGAGGATGTAGCGAAGCACGCGGGCGTGTCTCCTTCACGAGACGGTGATGGACGCTGGTCGGAAGGTCTTTCCTTCAGCGGCGATTGAAGAATATGTGGTGGGCGCCGATGATGAACGGCTGGGGGACGGCCCGTGACGACATCGTTACTCACGAAACAAGGACGACATCTGGCCGACATCAGCGCGACCCGGAACTCCTGGCCTCGAGGCCGCGACGGCGGAACATCGGCCCCGGCGACGGCGCCCGGCCGCGGAAGCTCTCGTACGCCCCCATGGGGTCTGCGCCACCGCCCACGCCGAGGATCCGTTCGGCGAACCGCCGTCCGTTCTCGCGCGTCGCTCCCCCGTTCTCGACGAACCACTCGCATGCGTCCGCATCGAGCACCTCCGACCACAGGTAGCCGTAGTACCCCGCCGAGTACCCACCGGAGAAGACGTGCTGAAAGTACGGCGCGGCATAGCGGGAGGGCACGGCGTCGATGTCCAGTCCGTACCGGCGCCGTACCGTCTCGGCCATCTGCTCGACGGACGGCACCTCGTCCTGCTCGGTGAGCAGGTGCCAGGAGAAGTCGAGCAATGCGGCGCCCACCAGCTCACTGGTGGCGAAGCCCTGGTTACAGGTCGCCGAGGCCTCGAGGCGATCACGCACCGCCTCCGGCAGCGTCTCCCCCGTCTCGACGTGCTGGGCGTAGCGCTCGACGACGCTCGGCCACAGCATCCACATCTCGTTGACCTGGCTGGGGAACTCGACGAAGTCCCGTTCGACGTTGGGCCCCGAGACCGACGGGTGACGCACCTGCGACAGCAGCCCGTGCAGGGCATGGCCGAACTCGTGGAAGAACGTCTCCACCTCGTCGAACGTCATGAGGGTGGGCTCCCCCTGCGACGGCCGCGTCACGTTGAGGTTGTTGCAGACGACGGGGGCCTGGCCGAGGAGGTCGTTCTGCTCGACGAGCGAATGCATCCACGCGCCGCCGCGCTTGCTCGGGCGGGCGTACGGATCGAGCAGGTACAGGCCGACGGCGCCCTCGTCCTCGTCGTGCACCTCGAACACGCGCGTGTCCGCGTTCCAGCCCCGCAGATCGGCTCGCGGGGTGAACGTGAGGCCGTACAGCTGCTCGGCCGCGGCGAACACGCCCCGCTCGAGAACACGTTCGAGCTCGAAGTAGGGACGCAGGGCCTCCAGGTCGACGTCGTGATCTCGCGCTCTGACCTGCTCGGCGTAGTACGCGTGATCCCACGACTTGATCGTGTCCACCCCGTCCTCGCGCGCCGTGGCGGCTAGCACCTCGATCTCGGCGCGGGCGTTCTCGCCGGCGGCACGCGCGATGGGAGCGAGCATGTCGAGCACCGCCTCAGGCGTCCTGGCCGTGCTGTCCGCCGTCGCCCACGCGGCGTGGCTGTCGAAGCCAAGCAGCGCGGCTCGACGGGCACGCAGGCGGGCGATGTCCCGAACCAGCTCCCGCGTGTCGTTCTCGTCGCCGCGACTGCACCGCGCCGTCGACGCCGTCATGATGCGTCGACGCAGGTCACGATCACGCAGACGCGCGAGGTAGGGATGTCCCGTCGGATACGTGAGAGGGATGACGTAGCCGCCGCCGCCCTGCTCGGGCCGTGCCAGGGCGTCGATCTCGGCGTCGTCGAGGCCTGCGAGGCTCGAACGCTCCTCGACGACGACGGCCAGGGCCGCGGTGTCGGCCAGCAGGCGGCGGTCGAACTCGGCGCCGAGTGTCGCGAGCTCGCCGTTGATCGCCTTGACCTGCTCGGCAGCCTCCGGGGTGAGCGCCGCGCCGGCAAGCGTCATCGCCTTGATCCGGCGCTCCACGACGTGGCTCTGCTCGGGGCTCATCGTGGCGTCGCCGGCTCGAACCTCGCGCAGCTTCTCGAGCAGGGCAGCATCGACGTCGACGAGGTCCGCCAGGGCGGCGACGCGCGGTGCGAGCTCGTCCTCGAGGGCCTGCAACGGCGGTGTCGTGTCAGAACCGGTCAGGGTGTAAAGCGGCGCCAACACGCGTTCGGTGGCCGCGTGATCGCGTTCCAACGGCTCGACGACGTCGACGAACGTCGCTGGTGTCTGTGGCTGCGTGATGTCCGCGAGGGTGCGCCGCACCTGCTGCTCGAGATGCTCGAAGGCCGGGACGAAGTGCTCGGCGCGGATGCGTTCGAAGGGCGGCAACTCGAACGGCAGGTCGCTGCGCGTCAGCAACGGATTGGTGGAAGCGTCGTCCGTGACGGGGCCGGTCGTGATCTGGGTCATGGGGTGACCCTAGCCGCGCAGCACTCAGAATCGGCGCGGCGTCCCCGGGGTCTTTCCGCTCATTGCCGTCTTGATGGTGTAACCGACGGAGGCGACCTTCAGCATGGGGCGCCCGACCGTCGCCACGGTCAGCGACGTCAGGGCGTTGAGATTATTCGTCATCGTGGCGAGGTTGGCCGTGATTGCGTCGAGGCGCTCGACCTGGGTGTTCGCGGCTGCGACGGTCGAGGTCATCTCCGTGATGAGCGGCAACGTCTCGTCGCTCACCTTGCGCACCGCGGCGCTCGCCTCGTCGAGAACGGCACCAGCCTTGCCGATGACACTGCCGAGGCGCCACACGAGCACGGCGAACGCGACGGCGGCGATGAACCCCGCGATCTGTCCGAGCGTCAGGTCCACGTCATCTCCTTCTCCGAGCGCGCATGTCGCGCTGCCACCAGGTTACGGGGTGCACACGGCCGCCAGGCCCGCCCCGGTGTGGGACGGGCCTGACGGCTTCGAGCGGGTGACCTCACACGATGTCGGCGCGCACCTCCGGGAAGTGGCACGCGACGCGGTGGCCGGGCGCGACCTCGACGGGCTCGGGCACGACCTGAGCGCACAGATCCTGTGCCTTCGGGCAGCGCGTGCGGAACACGCAACCCGACGGCGGGTTCTGCGGGCTCGGCAGGTCGCCCTTGAGCAGGATGCGCTCGCGCTTGCCCTTGAGCGTCGGGTCCGGGATCGGCACGGCCGACAGCAGCGCGTGCGTGTACGGGTGCTGCGGGCGCTCGTACAGCGTGTCGCGGTCGGCGTCCTCCATGACCTTGCCGAGGTACATGACGACGACGCGGTCGGAGATGTGACGCACGACGGACAAGTCGTGGGCGACGAAGACGTACGCCATCTTGTCGCTGTCCTGGATCTCCTCGAGCAGGTTGACGACCTGGGCCTGGATCGACACGTCGAGCGCCGAGACCGGCTCGTCGCAGACGATGACCTGCGGCTTGAGGGCGATCGCTCGCGCGACACCGATGCGCTGACGCTGACCACCGGAGAACTCGTGCGGGTAGCGGTTGTAGTGCTCGGGGTTGAGCCCCACGCGCGACATGAGCTCCTGCACCGCGTTCTTCACGCCGCCCTCGGGCTTGACGCCCTGGATCTCGAACGGCGCCGAGATGATCTTGCCGACGGTGTGACGCGGGTTGAGCGAGCCGTGCGGGTCCTGGAACACCATCTGCAGTTCACGACGAATGCGCCGCAGGTCGCCGCCCTTGAAGTCGGTGATGTCCTCACCGGCGAACTCGATCCGGCCGCCCGTGGGCTCGAGGAGCTTGAGCATCGTGCGACCGGCGGTCGACTTGCCACAGCCCGACTCGCCGACGAGGCCGACCGTCTCACCGCGGTGGACGACGAGGTCGATGCCGTCGACGGCCTTGACGGGGTTGTCGGGGCGCCGGATGAGGCCCGCCTTCTTCTGCGGGAAGTGCTTCTGCAGCCCGGTGACGCGCAGCACCTCTTCTCCGACGGCGACCTGGGTCGCGCCGGCGAGAGCGTCCTCGGGTCCCGGCGTCACGCTCGTCGCGTGCGTGTCTGCGTTGGTCATGCTCAGTCTCCAACCTTGGTCGCGCCGTGGGCGTCCGCGGCACCGGCACTCCCGGTGTGGGCCGCACCGGTCGTGGAAGCCGCGTCGGCGCCGTCGATCGTGCGGGTCTGCGCGGGCTTCATGTGCTCGGCCTTCTGCTCTGCGGTCAGGAAGCAGCGGGCTTCCTGGTCGCCGAAGTGGCGCAGATCGGGCATCTCGGTGTCGCAGCGATCGCCCGGCACGAGGTGCTTGAACGCGCAACGCGGCGCGAACGAGCAACCCCTCGGCAGGTTGATGAGCGACGGCGGGTTGCCGGGGATGGGGTCGAGCTGCTCGCGACGTGCCTCGTCGAGACGGGGCATCGAGTTGAGCAGACCCACGGTGTACGGGTGCTGCGGCGTCGCGAACGTGTCGTAGACGTCACCCTTCTCGACCGGACGCCCGGCGTACATGACGAGCAGGTCGTCCGCGACGTCGGCGACCACGCCGAGGTCGTGGGTGATGATGATGATCGCGGACTTGAACTCCTGCTGCAGGTCGAGCATGAGGTCGAGGATCTGCGCCTGCACCGTCACGTCGAGTGCCGTCGTCGGCTCGTCAGCGATCAGCAGCTTCGGGTCGTTGACGAGCGCCATCGCTGTCATCGCCCGTTGACGCATACCGCCCGAGAACTCGTGGGGGTACTGATCGACTCGCTTCTGCGGCGACGGGATGCCGACGCGGGCGAGCATGTCGATCGTGTGCTCACGCGCCTCCTTCTTCGACGCCTTGGGGTGGTGCACCTTGTAGGCCTCGATGATCTGCGCGCCCACCGTGTAGTACGGGTGAAGCGCCGACAGCGGGTCCTGGAAGATCATTGCCATCTTGCGCCCGCGCAGCTCGCGCATGCGGTCTTCCTTGATGGTGAGCAGGTCGTCACCGTCGAAATCGATCGCACCGGAGATCTGAGCGTTCGTCCCACGGTTGAGGCCCATGATCGTCGTCGACGTCACCGACTTGCCGGAACCCGACTCACCGACGATGCCGAGCGTCTGACCCTCGTACAGGTCGAAGCTCACGCCGTCGACCGACTTGACGATGCCGTCATCGGTCGGCCAGTGCACCTTGAGGTCGCGCACCGACAGCAGCGGTGTGCCACTCTTGTCGACCTGCTTCTTGCCGGGCTTGGCGCCCGAGTCCGTGAACTTCTCGCGGCCCACGCCATGGCCCGCGCCGTGCCCGGGGACCTTTGCGGCCGCGGTGGCGACGACGTCGCCGGCCTTGTCAACGAGAGCTTCGGCCTTCTCGCCGACGACGGAGTCGTCGACCTTCTTCTTGAGCTTGTCGAACATGGTCTCTCTCCTCAGGCCAGCTTCACGCGCGGGTCGACCACGGCGTAGAGGCAGTCGACGATGATGTTGGCCACGATGACGAGCGCCGACAGGACCACGACGATACCGACGGTGGTCGGCAGGTCGGGCGACGCCGAGGCCGAGGCCACCGCGAGCTTGCCGAGTCCGTCGTAGTTGAAGACCGTCTCGGTGATGGGCGCGCCGCCGACGAGCAGGGCGAAATCGATGCCGGCCATCGTCATGATCGGGGTGATCGCCGCGCGCATCGTGTGCTTCCACAGCGTCTTGCCCTTGGACAGGCCCTTGGCCTTGGCAGTGCGTAGGTAGTCCTCACTCATCGTCTCGAGGACGTAGGCGCGCGTCATGCGGACATAACCCGCGGCGGTGAAGAGCGCGAGCGTGAGCGCCGGCAGGATCAGGCCTTGCAGCCAGCCGCCGACACCACCATCGGCGATGCTCTGGTATTCGGGCACCGGCACGATGCCCCACTTCAACGCGACGAACTGGTAGAGCAACAGACCGATGGCGAAGGTGGGCAGCGAGTAGAACAGCAGCGCCGATCCCACGAGAATCTTGTCGACGATGCCACCTCTCGTCAGCGCCGCGAGGATGCCGAAGCCGACACCCATCACGAGGGTCAGCGCGAACGACACGACCGCGATGGACAGGGAGATGGGGAAAGCTTGCTTGATCTCGTCGGTCACGCTCATGGACGCGAGGGGCGAGTAGCCCAGGCACGGGGCGTCACACTTGGCGATCGTCTCGGGCGCCTTGCGCTTGAGTTCCTGGTCAGCGGGGAACTCACGGCCGGTCACGGTTCCCTTGACGAAGTCCGTCCACTGGTTGATGACGGGCTTGTCGTACCCGAGTGCCTTGCGGTTCTGCTCGATGAGCTGGGGCGAGCAGTTCTTGCCGCAGGTTTGCTTCGCTGGGTCCTTGCCTGCAGCGAAGAAGAGCACGAACGTCACGAGCGTGACCATGAGCAGCATGATCAGACCCGAGAACAGTCGGCGGATGACGTAAGCAACCATGAGCTTCCGCCCTTTCGGGCAGTCCTCTCCAACGGGGAACGGGTGGGTTCGTTGAGTGGCCGGCGACCGGCCAGGTGGTGATCAGAGTCAGGCGGTCACTTCTTGACGCCGACCGAACCGAGGTCCGGGTACATCGAGGTAGCCGGGTTGTCGATGTAGTTCGTCACGTTGGATCCCCGCAGGAGGTAGAACTTCTGGCTCTCCAGCGGGATGTAGGCGACGTCCTCGCCGAGCTTCTGGTCGATCTTCTTGTAGATCTCGCCCGCGGCGTCGACGGAGGTGGCCTTGGCCGCCTCGTCGATCATCTTGTTGACCTCGTCCGACTTGTAGTTGCCGTAGTCCTGACCGTTCGACTTCGCCGTCAGGTTGATGCGGCTGTCGAACAGGGCGGGGATGACCGTGCTGGCCGACGGCCAGTCGGCGCCCCAGCCACCCCAGAAGACGTCGCCGTCGGCGTTCGGGTTCTGGATGACGTCGTAGTACGTGTCGGTCAGCTCGTTCAGGGTGACCTTGAAGCCGGCCTTCTCCCACGTGTCCTTGAGCGCAGCAGCCTGCTTCTGCGACGTCGGCGTGCCACCGGAGTAGGTGAACTTGATCGACGGGTTCGGCTGGCCGGCTTCCTTGAGGAGCTTCTTGGCCTCTTCGATGTTGCCGCCCGTGCCGTACTTGAAGGCCGGGTTCTTGGCGTAGGCCGTGGTCAGAGCCGGGTTGATGATCGAGTAGGCGTTCGTGTAGGCCTTGTCGCCACCGCCGGCCTTGATCCAAGCGTCCTGGCTCGTCGCGGCCAGGAGTGCCTGACGCACCTTCGGGTTCGTCATCTTCTTGAAGTTCGGGACGAGGTAGTCGACGTACGGCGACTGCGGGTTCGTCGAGCGGTCCGCGATCTTGCCCGTGACCTGGCCGTACATCGACGGCGGCACCGCGCGGTCCGTGACGGCGTTCTTGTCGTTGCCCGAGTCGGCGATGAGGCGCTGGTTGATGACCTCGTTCGTCAGGCCCTCCTGGAAGACGATCTTGTCCGGAAGAGCCTTGCGCACGCCGTCGGTCTTGGCGTCGTAGTTCTCGTTGCGGACGAACGTGCCGCCCTTGCCCTTCTGCCACGTGCCCTGCAGCTTGTAGGGGCCGTTCGCGAAGACGGCGTAGTTGCTCTTGTCTCCCTTGTCCTGATCCTTGCGGTAAGGGTCGAAGGCGCGCAGCGAGGCCACCGCGAGGTTGAAGTCCGGCCACGCCTTGTTGAACTTGTACGTGATCGTCTTGCCATCGCAGGTGACGGCCTTGTCGAAGTCGGCCTGGCCGGCCTTCTTGTAGGGGCCGTTGTAGACGGGCAGGCCGTCCTTCTGCGGCACGTCGAGGAAGCCGAGCGCGTAGTTCGGGCCACCCGTGATGACGTCGGTCGCGAAGCTGCGGCTCAGGCCGTACTTGAGGTCGTCACACGTGATGTCCTTGCCGTCCTGCCACTTCACGCCGTCCTTGAGCGTGAAGCTCCACTTCTTGCCGCCGTCGCTCATCTTGCCCGTGTCGGTCGCGAGGTCAGCCACCGGCTTGTCGGCCTTGGCGGCGTCCTCGGTGACCGGCATCTGCACGAGCGAGCGGTACGTGAGGCGGCCCATGTCGGCGATGTCGCGGCCGATGTACATGCGCTGCGGGTCGAGGTGCTCAGCAGGACGCTTCGACAGGTAGTAGAGCGTGCCGCCCTTGCCGCCACCTTCACTCGAGCTGCCCTTGTCGTCGCTCGAGCCGCCACCGCACGCGGCGAGGCTCATCGAGCCGGCGATCGCCACGGCGAGGATGGAATACGACTTCTTGTTCATCGTCATCTCCTTGATGAAGAAGGATCCGCCGAGGCGATCCAACTGACCTGACCGGACGTGGTCAGGAAAATGAGGGGTGAGCCGGCTGGCTCAGTGGCGGTCGGCCTTGGGGTCGAGCGCGTCGCGCAGACCGTCTCCGACGAGGTTGAAGCTCAGCACCAGGGCCGCGATCGTGAACACCGGCGCGAAGAAGTACAGCGGGTCCTGGTTGAGGTAGTTCACCGAGTCGGTGATGATGTTGCCCAGCGTCGGGGTCGGCGCCTTGATACCCACGGTGAGGTAGCTCAGGGCTGCCTCGGCCGAAACGAAGGCCGGGAACAGCAGCGTGGCGTAGACGAGGATCGGGGCCCAGAGATTCGGTAGCAGTTCGGTGAAGTACACCCGCTTGTTGGTGGCTCCGAGGCTGCGGGCCGCCTCTACGAACTCGCGGTTGCGCAGGGTCATGACCTGGCCGCGGATGATGCGGGCGAAGGTCGGCCAACCGAAGAGACCCAGCACGAGGATGACGTAGATTCCAGCCGCCACGTTGTCGTCCGAGACACCCATGCTCTTGATGCGTGCGATGAAGGTTCCGGACAACGCGAGCAGCATGAGGGTCTGCGGGAAACACAGCACGAGGTCGATGAGGCGGGTGCCGAGGAAGTCGACCTTTCCTCCAGCGAATCCGGATGCCAGTCCCACGACGAGCCGATGATGACGGCGACGAGCGTCGCGCACAGGCCGACAACCACGGAGAACGTGATGCCGTACAGCAGGCGCGACAGCGTGTCGGTACCGCTGCCCGGGACCACGCCGAGCCAGTGCTCCGCGCTCATGCCGCCCCAGGAACCCTTGGGACTCGAATCAGCGTTGATGAGGTCCTGATGGTTGGTCAGCGGGTCGAGAATCTTCAGCTTGACGAGGATGGGCGCGAGGATCGCAGTGAGGACGAAGAGACCTGCGACGGTCATCGCCGCCAGAGTGGCCTTGTCGCGCTTGAGTCGAGACACGGCGATCTGACGAAGCGAACGACCTTCGATCGCCTTGGGCTCCTCGGGCGTCTGGGGTTCGGCCCCATCGGGACCCATCCCTTCGAGCGCGGGATCGCCGGTGACCATTGCCAAGGCTTCGTCCTTCCGTCTCGGGGCGCTCGGTGCGCGCTCCGCCTGTCACACGCGGCCCGGCGGTTGGCCGAGCTCGTCATGCACCCCAGATCATGCCCCATCGAAATTGTGATTCCAGCCTCAAAGTACGAGGGTCACCAGATCGTTACCTTTGACCCGCGAATGGCCGCAGGTGTAACACCGCGTTAACGAAACACGCGATTCTGCAACATCACGCAGTGAGCTGCATCACGTTGCACTCTCACCCCCGCGGATGGCGGCGCGCAGGCGTCGCCATCGCTCCCCCAGCCGCTCCTCCCACCCCCGCGACGTCGGGTGGTAGTAGTCCGCATCGGGCAGCAGGTCGTCCGGCAGGAACTGCTGCGGGCCGACGCCGTCCGGTTCATCGTGCGTGTATGTGTATCCGGCCCCGTGCCCCAACTGCGTCGCCCCGGCGTACCCCGAACCGCGCAGATGCGGCGGCACGGCGCCGCCGCGGCCCGCCCGGACGTCGGCGATGGCGGCGTTGATCGCCGCGTACGCCGCATTCGACTTCGGCGCGATCGCGTTGTGCACGACCGCCTGCGCGAGGATGATCCGCGCCTCCGGCATGCCGATCTGCGCGACGGCGTGCATCGCCGCCACCGCCGTCTGCAGCGCCGTCGGATCCGCCATCCCCACGTCCTCGCTCGCGGCGATGACGATGCGCCGCGCGATGAATCGCGGATCCTCGCCCGCCTCGAGCATGCGTGCCAGATAGTGCAAGGCGGCGTCGACGTCGGAGCCGCGCATCGACTTGATGAGGGCGGAAGCGACGTCGTAGTGCTGGTCACCGGCGCGGTCGTAGCGCACCGCGGCTGCCGCCATCGCCTGCTCGACGTGGGCGAGCGTGATGGTCTTCTCCCCCGCGTCCGTCGCCACCCCGGCGCCCGCCTCGAGAGCCGTGAGCGCCCTCCGGGCGTCACCGCCGGCCATGCGGACGAGGTGATCGCGCGCGTCGTCGTCGAGGGTGAATCGCTCGTCGAGACCTCGCTCGTCGACGAGTGCCGCGCCGATGACGTCCGCGATCTGCGCGTCGTCGAGCGAGGTGAGCGTGACGAGCACCGAACGCGACAGCAGCGGGGCGATGACGCTGAACGACGGGTTCTCCGTCGTCGCGGCGACGAGGATGACGGTGCGGTTCTCGACGCCGGGCAGCAGCGCGTCCTGCTGGGCCTTGCTGAAGCGGTGGATCTCGTCGAGGAACAGGACCGTCGAACGGCCGTACATCGCGAGGTGGCGGCCCGCCTCCTCCATCGCCTGACGCACGTCCTTGACGCCCGCCGTGATCGCCGACAACTCGACGAACCGGCGTTCCGCGCTGTTCGCCGCGAGGTGCGCGAGCGTCGTCTTGCCCGTTCCGGGCGGCCCCCACAGGATCGCGCTCATCGGCCCCGCCGCACCCGCCTGACCCTCGATGAGACGCCGCAGCGGCGACCCGGGCTTGAGCACATCGCCCTGCCCACGCACCTCCTCGAGGGTGCGCGGGCGCATGCGCACCGCGAGCGGCGCCATCGCCGACGCCCCAGCGCTGCCCGAGGTTCGTTCACCTTCGAGGCGGCTCGAGAACAGGTCATCACTCATGGCTGCAGTCAACCAGCCACCACCGACAAGGCACGACTAGAGTGAGCCGCGCCACCGCGCCGCCCGCCTCGAAGGACACCCCATGAGCGATTCCCCCCACCCCACCGCGATCCGTCAGACGTTCAACGTCGTCATCGGGTGGTTCGGGGTCGCCATCGGGATCGTCCTCGTCGTCAGCGGCCTCATGGCCCGCTCGCCGCACACGATGGCGTTCGTCGGCTTCGCCCTCGCCGCGGCGTCGTTCTGCGTCATGGTGCGCCCGAGCATCCGCTTCGACGCGGACGACGTCGTCGTCTCCAACGTCGTGCGTGAGGTGACGCTGCCCTGGCCGGGCATCTCGCACGCCACGTCGAAGGGCAGCCTCGTCATCCATGACAACGACGGGCACAAGACGACGGTGTGGGCGATCGGCTCGCAGAAGGCGCGCGGCGCGCGCAACACCGACGACGCGCGTCTCGGCATCCTGCCGACCGCGTCCCTGCGCCCGATGCCGGGCACCCTGACGCAGCCTTCGCGCTCTGCCGGCGCGCTGCGCGAAGCCCTCGACGCCGAGACGGTGGACAACCCGACCGACGTCCCCACCGATCGTCGCGTGCGCTGGCTGCCGCTGCCGTCCGCCCTCATGGCACTCGCGCTCGTCAGCGTCATCGTGGCGGTCATCGGATGAGGTGGGGCGCCACGCGACAGCGCGCCGGGGCCTCTCGGGCCGACGATTCGTCGGCTGCCTCGTCAAATGGTTCGGGCCATTCGCCCGAGCCGACCGACGGCGGGCGTCCGAGCGGGCGAGGCTACGGCGCCTTCGTCGCGCGTCACGCCAAGGCCATCGTCCTGACGTGGCTCGTCGCCGTCGTCCTGGCCTTTGCGACGACGGCCGGCGCCTTCGGTGGCGGCGGACTCTTCGCACACCTGCAGCAGGCCGAGCCGTTCGTGCCGGGTGAGGCACACACCGGCAACGACATGCTGCTGACCGGCGACAAGGCCGGCGGCAGCGTCGCCGTCCGACTCGACGGGGTGGCGAGTTCACAGCAAGCGGCTGTCGGCGCGAAGGTGCAGCAGGTGATCGACGACGTCGTGCACACGTCGGCGGTCGAGTCGGCGTACTCACCCGCGGCGAAACGCGACCCGCGCGTCGCTGCCGCCTACCGTTCCTCGAGCGCACCCGAGTCGATGGTCTTCGTCGCCACGCTCGATGCTGGGCTCGACAAGAGCGTGCAGGAGGACGTGAGCGCGCAGGTCACGAAGGCCGTCGAAGCGGTGATGCCCGCGGGGGTGCGCATGCGCACCGGCGGGTCCGTGGAAGTGCTCAAGCGCATCACCGATCAGGTGCAGGAAGACCTCAAGACCGGAGAGGGCATCGCCTTCCCGCTGACCCTCATCGTCATGGTCATCGTGTTCGGAGGATTCATCGCGGCGGGCCTCCCCCTCATCGGCGCGATCGCTGCGATCGCCGGCGGGCTGCTCGCGCTGCTCGGGTTCAGCCACGTCACCGACCTCGATGCGACCGTCGTCAACATCGTCACGATTCTTGGTCTCGGCCTCTCGATCGACTACGGCCTGCTCATCGTCGGACGCTTCCGCGAGGAACTGTCGCGCCTCGCGCTGCAGCGCGAGGCCGACGGCCTCGACGGGGTGCTCACGAGCGCCGACAAAGACCTCGCGACCCAGCGCACGATCGCGACGGCCGGGCGCACCGTTCTCTTCAGCGGGCTTACGGTCGCGATCTCCGTCGCAGGGCTCGTCCTGTTCCCCGCATCGGTGACAAAGGCGATCGGCCTCGCCGGCCTGTCCGTCGTCGCCGTCGCCTGCCTGGCGGCGCTGACGCTCGTGCCCGCCTGCGCGCGCCTCGCTGCGGCGCGCCTCGCGAAGAAGCGCGTGCAGCCTGACGCGGACGAGGGACGATTCGCCGACCTCGCCCACGCCGTCCAGCGTCATCTGTGGATCTCGATCTGCGGTGTCGTCGTCGTCCTGCTCGTGCTGGCCGCGCCGCTGATCGGCATGCGGCAGGTGAGCTCGACGAGCGCGTTGCTGCCGACGTCGGACCCGCAACGCACCCTCATGAACGACCTCGCCCACGACTTCCCTGTGCTCGGCGAACCCGCCGTGAGCATCGTCGGCGAGACCGACGTGGCGACGATGACGAAGTGGGTCTCGAGCGATGTCGCACACCGCGGATACGTCACCGGGGTCAACCCCGTGCGTGACCTCGGCGACGGCAAGGTCGCCGTCGGATTGCGAGTCGACGGGGCCACCCCCTCCAACGGGCGCACGCAGCACGTCGTCCACGACCTGCACGCTCACCGCCCAGGATTTCCGACATGGGTGACGGGCCAGCAGGCCAAGCTCGACGACTACACGCACGCCATCGCTGCGCGAGCCCCCTACGTCGTGCTCGTCGTTGCGTTCGCGACGCTCGTGCTGCTGTTCCTCATGACGGGATCGCTCGTCCTGCCGCTCAAGGCCCTCCTGTTCAACGCCCTCTCCCTCGGCGCGAGCCTCGGAGCGATGACGTGGATCTTCCAGAACGGCCACTTCGAATCGCTGCTCGGCTACACGAGCAACGACGCGATCGAGTCGACCGTCCCCGTCATCCTCATCGCGTTCGGTTTCGGCCTGGCGATGGACTACGAGGTATTCCTGCTCTCTCGCATCGTCGAGGCCCACGAACATGGTGACGACGACGCGCGCGCCGTCGCCGTCGGCATCCAGCGCAGCGGACGCATCGTGACGAGCGCCGCACTTCTCATGGTCATCGTCATGCTCGGGTTCGCGGCGGCGAAGATGGTCATCATCAAGCAGATCGGCGTGGGCCTCGCCCTGTCGATCATTCTCGACGCCACGCTCGTCCGCATGATCCTCGTGCCCGCGACGATGACCGTCATGGGCCGGTGGAACTGGTGGGCCCCCGCCCCGATGAAACGCTGGCACGCCCGCTTCGGCCTCCGCGACTGACTCCCCCGCGAATCGCGTCCCCCTTTGCGAATCCCGTCCCCAACGGCGATTTGCGGTCACATTCGAACACCGGCGCCCTCGAGCATCCGGCGCATGCCGGCCGCGCCGCTGCTGGGGTCATGCAGATGTGCCCGGATGCCGCAGGACGTCGCCGCCGCGACGTTGCGGGCCGAATCGTCGACGAACACGATCTGACGCGCCGGGACGTCCAGCCGGTCGATGATCGACGCGAAGAACGCCTCGGCCGGTTTGCACGCGCCGAGCTCGCAGGAATAGAACTCCTCGTCGAACACTCCGGCGTAGCGGCGGCGCATGAGGTCACGGCGCACGTCCTGCTGGTTGGTTGCGAGACGCACGCCGTACCCGGCACGTCTGACCTTCGCGACGACGGCCATCGCCTCTTCGTCGATGTCGAAACGCGACCACAGCTGCAGCGCGTCATCGGGATCGAGCGCGACCCCGTGCTCCTCGGCCGCGGCGACGAGGCAGTCACGCATCCTCGCCTCGCCCCGCATGGCGGGCAGGTCGCGGGCGAACACGACGGACGCGAAGCCCTCGCCACCGATCGCGTCGAGCGCACCCACCCAGCCGTGACGCGCGTGCTGCAGCACACCGTCGGCATCGAACAGGACGGTAGCCGTATCACGCATGTGGCGACCCTACGGTTGAAAGGGGCAAGCCCTGAAACCGTTGTCGGGCCCAGCACCCCCGGCGCGTCGCGCAGAATCGGTCGAGCCCCTGACGTCATGCGACGTCAGGGGCTCGACCCGTTGATCGGTCGCCGATCAGCCGATCACGACTTGTTGGGCGACGCCTCGGCCGGAGCGGCGGGCGATGCGGCGTCCGCAGAAGCCTCACTCTTGACCTGAGGCTTGGCGTCCACACCCGCCTCCTTGCGCTGCTGAGCGGAGATCGGGGCGGGCGCGGCCGTCAGCGGGTCATAGCCGCCGCCGCTCTTCGGGAACGCGATGACGTCGCGGATCGAGTCGGTGCCCGCGAGCAGCGAGACGATGCGGTCCCAGCCGAACGCGATGCCGCCGTGCGGGGGCGCACCGAAGCTGAACGCTTCGAGGAGGAAGCCGAACTTCTCGTGCGCGTCCTCCTCGCTCAGACCCATGACCTTGAAGACGCGCTCCTGCAGGTCCTTGCGGTGGATACGAATCGAGCCACCGCCGATCTCGTTGCCGTTGCACACCATGTCGTACGCGTACGCGAGCGCCTCGCCTGGTTCGGTGTCGAACGTGTCGACGTACTCGGCCTTCGGCATCGTGAACGCGTGGTGCACGGCCGTCCACGTACCGGAGCCGACGGCGACGTCCCCCGAGGCGACAGCGTCGGCGGCAGGCTCGAACAGCGGCGCGTCGACGACCCACAGGAAGCTCCACGCGTTCTCGTCGATGAGGTCGCAGCGCTTGCCGATCTCGAGACGCGCTGCGCCGAGCAGCGCGCGCGACGCCTTCGTCGCACCCGCGGCGAAGAAGATGCAGTCGCCGGGCTTCGCACCGACGTGGCCGGCGATGCCCTCCACCTCGGTCTCGGTGAGGTTCTTGGCCACCGGGCCGGTGAGCGAGCCGTCCTCCTGGACGAGGACGTACGCGAGGCCCTTCGCGCCGCGCTGCTTCGCCCACTCCTGCCACGCGTCGAGCTGACGACGGGGCTGCGACGCACCACCCGGCATGACGACGGCGCCGACGTATTCGGCCTGGAACACGCGGAACGTCGTGTCCTTGAAGAACTCCGTGCACTCGACGAGCTCGTTGCCGAAGCGCAGGTCGGGCTTGTCCGAGCCGTACTTCGCCATCGCGTCGGCGTACGTCATGCGCGGGAACGGCGTCGGCAGGTCGACGCCGATCGTCGCCCACACGGCCTTCGCGATCTGCTCACCGAGCTCGATGACGTCGTCCTGCTCGACGAAGCTCATCTCGATGTCGAGCTGCGTGAACTCGGGCTGACGGTCGGCGCGGAAGTCCTCGTCGCGGTAGCAGCGCGCGATCTGGTAGTAGCGTTCCATCCCGGCGACCATGAGCAGCTGCTTGAACAGCTGCGGGCTCTGCGGCAGCGCGTACCAGCTGCCCGGCGCGAGACGAGCGGGGACGAGGAAGTCGCGAGCGCCCTCGGGCGTCGAACGCGTCAGCGTCGGCGTCTCGATCTCGACGAAGTCGCGCTCGTTGAGCACGGCGCGCGCAGCCTGGCTCACCTTCGAGCGCAGACGGATCGCGTCGCCCTGGTCCTTGCGACGCAGGTCGAGGTAGCGGTACTTGAGGCGCGCCTCCTCTCCGACGGTGATGCGCTCGTCGATCTGGAACGGCAGCGGCGCCGCCTCGGAGAGCACCTCGATCTCGTTCGCGACGACGTCGACCTCACCCGTCGGCAGGTTCGGGTTGACGTCCTTCGGCTCGCGCGCGGCGACCTCACCCGTCACCTTGATGCAGTACTCGGAGCGCAGACCGTGCGCGGCTCCCGTCAGCACCTCGTCGCGTGCGACGACCTGGACGACGCCCGAGGCGTCACGCAGGTCGACGAAGGCGACACCGCCGTGGTCGCGACGCTTGGCCACCCAACCCGTCAGGGTGACGGTGTCACCGACGTCGGCTGCGCGAAGGGTTCCGGCTTCATGGGTTCGAAGCATGATGTTCCTCTCGATTCGTTCCATGCGGCGACGCGTCGATCGGACGATGCTCGACCGGGCGCCCCACGTGGGAGCAGCCCGGGAGGTGTGGGCGGGGGCCAGGTCGCGGTGCCACCACACCTTCGCCGAAAGATCTTCGGCCTCTCGTCGGTGACGCCGGACGCGCGGTCCGCCGCAGAACACGCCCGTCACGGGCGATGCTCGGGCGGGGTGTCAGGCCGCCACGGCGTACCTGCTCATTCTAGGTGATGCCGCGTGTGCGACGCGCCCGTGTTTTTCGCGGCTCAGTCGAGCTCGTCCCCGTCGACGTAGAACCAGCGGCCGGCGCGGCGTTCGAAGCGCGAGTGCTCTCGCAGCACCCCGCGACGGCCGTCGTCGGCGAGGTAGGACGCCTCGAAGGTGACGGTGCCGCGCGTATCGGCCTCGTTCATGCCGCCGTCACCCGTGTCGAGCACCCGCAGGGCCAGCCACGTCACGCCGTCGAGGTCGCCGACCTGAGCCGGGCGCGTGCGCGGATGCCAGGTGCGCCAGAGGTGGTCGGCGTCACGTAGCACGAACGCCGTGTAGCGCGAGCGCATGAGCGCTTCGGGCGTCGGCGCGAGCACGCCGTCGAGGACGAGCGGGCCGCAGCATTCGCGCAACGAGCGCCCGGGCACCCAGGCGCAGGGACACTCGGCGTCCGGGCCGGGTCGCACGCTTGGGTCGGCCGCAGCAGGCATGGGTCTCCTCGGTGACGGGCTCGCGCAGCGATCGGCGCGCGGCGGTTCGTTGGCACGACGATAACCTGTGCGCCATGACGAAGCGGATCGCGATGTACTTCCTCGGCGGAACCATCTCCATGTCCTCCGATGACGGCGCCGGAGTGCGCCCCACGCTCGGCGCCGACGACCTCATCGCCGCTGTCCCCGGCCTCGACGCAGCTGACGTCGACCTCACCGGCGAGACGATCGCGCGCGAACAGAGCGGTTCGCTCACCCCGGCGCACCTGCTCGAGGTGCTGCAGCGCGCGAGTGCCTCCGACGCCGACGGGTTCGTCCTCGTCCAGGGCACCGATACGCTCGAGGAGAGCGCCTACCTGCTCGACCTGCTCTGGGACGACGGGCGCGCGTTCGCCGTCACGGGCGCGATGCGCAACCCGACGATGGCCGGGGCCGACGGAGCCGCCAACATGCTCGCCGCGATCCGCGTCGCCGCGAGCGACGCCGCGCGTGGGCTGGGCGTCGTCGCCGTGTTCGCCGATGAGATCCACGCGGCGCGCTCGGTGACGAAGGGCGACACGTCGTCGCTCACGACGTTCGTCTCCCCCGACTGCGGCCCGATCGGGCGCGTCCTCGAAGCTCATACCCACCTCTTCCACCGCCCCGCGCGACTGCCGGCCCTCCCCCGGCCTGACGCCGTCGACGCCGAGGTGCCCGTCCTGACGGTGGCACTCGGGCAGTCCCCGCGGGCGCTCGACGCCGTGAGCGCGGGCGCCGACGCGCTCGTCATCGCCGGCCTCGGAGCCGGGCACGTGCCCGGGTGGTGGGCCGAGAGCGTCGGACACATCGCGGCCCGCATTCCCGTCATCATGACAAGCCGGACGTTCTCGGGCCCGGCGCTCGTCGAGACGTACGGTGCGGTCGGCGCGGAGGTCGACCTCCAGCGCCGCGGCGTCGTCATGGGTGGCTACCTGCGCGCCACGCAGGTGCGACTGCTCGTCATGACGATGCTGGCCACCGGGGCCTCACGCGAGAGCATCGCCGCCGAGGTGCGCCGCCGCGGCGGCTACCGCTGACCCGCTACTGCTTCGGAGCGAAGGCCGGGTGCACCGACCACGGGGTGTCGGGGGCGCGCAACGGCGCCCAGCCCGCGTCGCGCGCCGCGCGAGCCGCGAGGCATGACATGAGCAGCGTCGGGTTGTGGAGGCGCCCCGCGAGCGCTGCGTCGACGACGTCGTCGAGGCGAGCCCAGCCGGTCGGCATGTCGAGTTCTTCCTCCTCGCGCTCGAACCGGTCATCCTCCGACACGTCGGTGAGGTCGCGGGCGAGGAAGACGCGAAGCTGCTCCGAGAGCCCGCCCGGTGACGAGGCGTAGTCGATGAGCAGGTCGAGGCGTCCGGCGCGCAGGTCGGCCTCTTCGTAGAGCTCACGCAGCGCCGCCTCGTGCGGCGGCTCGCCGTCGACGTCGAGCAGCCCCGCCGGGATCTCCCACTCCTGCGCACCGATGGGGTGCCGGTACTGGCGAATGACGAGCACCTCCTCAGCGCCGGGTTCGCCGCGCATCGCGAGGACGGCGACGGCGCCCGGGTGGCGGACGAAGTCACGGGTGACGCGTCCGGCATCGCCGAGATCGGCTTCCTCCTGGACGACGTCCCAGACCCGTCCCTCGTAGACGACGTCGCTGCGCACGACGGGCGCGGGGGTGTAGTCGTCGACGAGTTGACTGGGGGTGATCGTGGGGTGGATGGAAGTCATGCCACCGATCCTGACACACCGGACTGGCACCCGGCCCCACCCGGCCGCTACGTCGCAGGCCGACGTCCCAGGAAACGACGAGGAGGGCGGCGCCGTCTCCGGCATCGCCCTCCTCGATTCATGACACGCGGCCCGAACAGCGGCCGCACGTCGTCACTTGCTCGGTCGCTCCAGCGCGGCCTCGACGAGCCCCGCGAACAGCGGGTGCGCACGGTGCGGTCGCGACTTGAACTCCGGATGAGCCTGCGTCGAGACGTAGTACGGGTGAACGTCCTTCGGCAGTTCGACGAACTCGACGAGCCCGAGCTCGGGGTGCGTACCCGAGACGACGAGGCCAGCGTCGGTGACCTGCTCGAGGTAGTCATTGTTCACCTCGTAGCGGTGACGGTGACGCTCGCTCACCTCCGTCGTGCCGTAGGCGTTCGCCACGACCGAGCCGTCGAGCAGCTTCGCCGGGTAGGCGCCGAGGCGCATCGTGCCGCCGAGGTCGCCGGCGCCCTCGACGAACGACTTCTGCTCCTCCATCGTCGCGATGACGGGGTGTGACGTCTCGGGGTCGAACTCGGAGCTCGACGCGTCAGCGATGCCCGCGACGTTGCGCGCGTACTCGATGACCATGCACTGCAGGCCGAGGCAGATGCCGAGCGTCGGCACCTTGTTCTCACGGGCCCACTTCAGCGCGCCGAGCTTGCCCTCGATGCCGCGCACGCCGAACCCGCCGGGCACGAGCACCGCGTCGACACCCGACAGCGCCTTCTTCGCGCCCGCGTCGCTCGTGCAGGTGTCGGAGGCGACCCAGCGGATCTTCACCTTCGTGTCGTGATGGAAACCGCCGGCGCGCATCGCCTCGGTGATCGACAGGTAGGCGTCGGGCAGGTCGATGTACTTGCCGACGAGGGCGATCTCGACCTCGTGCGCCGGACGGTGGACGTGGTCGAGGAGCTTGTCCCACTGGGCCCAGTCGACGTCACGGAACGGCAGGCCAAGGCGGCGGATGACGTACGCGTCGAGCCCCTCAGAGTGCAGCACGCGCGGGATGTCGTAGATGCTCGGCGCGTCGACGGCGGCCGCGACGGCCTCGGAGTCGACGTCGCACATGAGCGAGATCTTGCGCTTGATCGGCTCGGGGATCTCGCGATCGGCGCGCAGGATGAGCCCGTCGGGCTGGATGCCGACCTGACGCAGTGCAGCGACGGAGTGCTGCGTAGGCTTCGTCTTCAGCTCACCGCTGGGGCCGATGTACGGCACGAGCGAGACGTGGAGGAAGAAGACGTTGTCGCGGCCCACGTTGTGGCGCACCTGGCGTGCGGCCTCGAGGAACGGCAAGGACTCGATGTCGCCGACCGTGCCACCGATCTCGGTGATGATGATGTCGGGTGCGTCGTCACCGTTCGCCTCGGCGCGCATGCGCTCGACGATCTCGTTCGTGATGTGCGGGATGACCTGCACCGTGTCACCCAGGTATTCCCCGCGGCGCTCGCGGGCGATGACGTCGGAGTACACCTGGCCGGTCGTGACGTTGGCGCGCCCGTGCAGGTTGACGTCGAGGAATCGCTCGTAGTGACCGATGTCAAGGTCGGTCTCCGCGCCGTCTTCGGTGACGAACACCTCACCGTGCTGGAACGGGTTCATCGTCCCCGGGTCGACGTTCAAGTAGGGGTCGAGCTTCTGCATCGTAACGCGCAGGCCGCGCGAACGCAGCAAACGGCCGAGACTGGATGCCGAAAGGCCCTTTCCGAGGGAGGAGGCCACGCCTCCGGTGACAAAAATATGCTTCGTCGTCTGATCCACCACGGAATGCCAGCCTACTTCATCGAGAGGTGTTCGGGCGACAGGGTTGCCGCACGATGGATGTGAACCGAGAGAACGCTCAGGCGCTCGCCTTCTGTGACGCGCCGGCGGCCGTCAGCAGCGATTCGGCGTGCTCGCGCGCGACCGCGCTTGTCGTGTCGCCACCCAGCATGCGCGCGATCTCGGTGACGCGCGCGTCACCCGTGACGGCGGCGACGCCGCTCTCGGTGACGGCGCCGTCATGCGATTTGTGGACGACGAGGTGGTTGTCGGCGTACGCCGCGACCTGCGCGAGGTGCGTCACGACGATGACCTGTGCGCTCTGCGCGAGCCGCGCCAGGCGCGCGCCGATGTCGTGCGCCGCCTCGCCCCCGACGCCGGCGTCCACCTCGTCGAACACGAACGTGGGCACGCTGCCCGTCGACGTCACCACCTCGAGGGCGAGCATGACGCGCGACAGCTCACCACCGGAGGCGGCCTTCGTCACCGGCTTCGGATCCATGCCGCGGTTGGCCGACAGCAGGATCGTGACGTCGTCGATGCCGTGCTCCGAGGGTTTGACGAGGCGCCCGTCGGGCAGTTCGAGGCCCTTGTCGGCTTCGGCGATCGAGACCTCGACGACGAGGCGAGCCGAGCCCATCGCGAGGTGATGCAGCTCCTGCGTGACAGCCTCACCCAGTCGCTCGGCCGCGGATCGACGCAGATCGTGCAGCGCGAGAGCATCAACCCCGACCTTCGGCGTGAGCCCCGCGATCTCGGCGTCGATCGCGGCGATGCGATCGTCCGAGCCGGCGAGCTCCTGAGCCTCACGCCCGGCCTGCTCACGCCACGTGAGCACGTCGTCGAGTTCGGGCCCGTACGCCTTGAGCAGCTGGGTGATGGCGGCGCGCCGCTGATGCACCTCCTGCAACCGCTGCGGATCCATGTCGATGGCCGCCGCGTACTGCGCGACGTCGGCGGCGAGGTCGGCCGTGAGCGTCTGCACCTCCCGCAACCGCTCGATGAACGGTGCGAGGTCGGCGTCCAGCGTCACACCCGACTCGAGCCCACTGCGCGCAGCAGCCATGAGCGCCAGCGCATTCGGCTCGTCGGGCGACAACTCGTCGCCGGCCATCGCCGCACCCGCACCACGCGAGGCGGCCAGGAGATCCTCGGCATGCGTGAGCCGCTCGCTCTCCGCCGCGAGTTCGACGTCCTCACCCTCGAGCGGCTCGATCTCGTCGATGCGCGCGATCCCGGCCTCGAGCATCGTGAGCCGCTGCGCGCGCTCCTGCGCCTTGAGCGTCAACTCGCGCCGCTCGGCCCGCAGCGCCTTCAGCCTCACGTACCCGTCGCGGTAGCGCTGCGCCAACTCGGAGAGTTCGGGGCCTGCGAACGCGTCGAGGATCTGACGGTGTTCCTCCGGCTGCTTGAGCCGCCATTGGTCGGCCTGCCCGTGCACCGCGACCAGCTCATGCCCGATGCGCGCCAGCACGCCTGCGGGGACACTGCGCCCGGCCACCTGCGCACGCGAACGCCCCGTCGCGGCCACCGAGCGGCTGAGGATCACCTCGTCGCCCGCCTCCACGTCGAACTCATCGGCCAGCGCGGCCGCGCTCACGTGCTCGCCCGGCACGTCGAGGAACCCCTCGACGAGCGCCGACTTCTCCCCCGTGCGCACCCGATCGGCGTCAGCACGCTCACCGAGCAGCAGCCCGAGACCGCTGACGACCATCGTCTTGCCCGCGCCCGTCTCGCCCGTGACCACGTTGAGCCCCGGGCTGAGTTCGAGCGTCGCGTCGGCGATGACACCCATGTTGCGAATCCGGATTTCCCTCAGCACGCTTCCCACCCTACGGGCACGACGCGACGAATGGTGATTCGAACACGCTTACGAACAGATCAACTTTTCAGTGCGCGCGTCGCATGCCGCGCCAGCCCTCGACCGGCAGGTCGAACTTGCGCACGAGACGATCGGTGAAAGGCGCCGTGCTCAAACGTGCCAGCGTCACGGGCTTGTCGCTCGCGTGCACCTCGACCCGGGCTCCGTCGGGCAGGTCGAACGGGCGTCGCCCGTCACACCACAACACGGCGCGCCCTTGCGCACCAGGCACGAGTTCGACGGCGAGCTGCGCGCGCGGCCCCAGAACGAGCGGGCGCGCGAACAGCGCGTGCGCCGAGATCGGCACGAGGAGAATGGCCTCGGTGTCCGGCCACACGACCGGTCCTCCCGCGCTGAAGGCATAGGCCGTCGACCCCGTCGGCGTCGCGATGACGACGCCGTCAGCGCCCCAGGACGCGAGGGGACGGCCGTCGATCTCGACGGTCAGTTCGAGCATGCGCTCTCGTGCGGCCTTCTCGATGCTCGCCTCGTTGAGCGCCCACCCGCGGTGCAGTTCCACCTCACCGCGCCCGTCGGTCGCGACGACCTCGAGCGTCGCGCGGGTCTCGACGATCCACGAGCGCTCACGCACGCAGGCGACGATCCGCTCGACATCCTCCTTCTCCGCCTCGGCGAGAAACCCGACGTGGCCGAGATTGATGCCGAGCAGCGGCACCCCGCAGTCGCGCGACAGTTCGGCGGCGCGCAGGATCGTGCCGTCGCCGCCCAGGACGACGGCGAGCTCGCACGCCACCCCGGCTTCCTCCGGGGCGACGGTGACGACGCCGGGTCGCTGCACGATCCCGAAGGCCGCCAACTCGTCAGCAATGCCCGCGACCTCGATACCGGCGGCCGTCAGCCCGTCGACGAGCCGCTCGGCGACCTCGTAGGCCTCGGGCCGGCGCGGATGGCCGATGAGCAGGACACGGCGGTTCATCACTCGCTCCTTCGCGTGAGGTCGCGGATTCGCTGGTCGACGGAGGCTTCGTCCAGGGCGCCGCCGACCGCGGCGCGACGCAACAAGACGAGGTATTCGTGGTTGCCGTGGCTGCCCACCATCGGGCTCCACTCGAGACCGTGCACGGCGAGGCCGAGGTCGCACGCGCACCCGAGCACCTTGTCGATGCTCTCGCGACACTGCTCGACTGACGTCACGACGCCCGTCCTGCCCAGTCTCTCGCGTCCGACCTCGAACTGCGGCTTGATGAGCGCGATGAGATCACCGTCGTCGGCGAGCAGAAAGGCCATGTGGGGCAGGGCCAGCGTCAGTGAGATGAACGACAGATCGCTGACGACGAGTGCGAACGGTGAGCCGTCGAGCTGCGTCGCGCTCACGACGTCGCGGACGTTGACGCCCTCGAGATCGGTGACGCGCGGGTCGCTCTTGACCGGTTCGGCGAGCTGGCCGTGCCCGACGTCGAGAGCGACGACGTGAGCCGCCCCCCGTTCGAGCAGCACCTGCGTGAACCCACCGGTCGAGGCCCCGACGTCGATGGCGTGTGCCCCCGCGACGCGGGTCGCGACACCGGGAAAGGCCTCGAACGCGGCGAGGAGCTTGTGTGCGGCACGGCCCACGTAGTGGTCGAGGTCGCCCTCGATCTCGACGTTCTGCGTGTCGCTCACCTTGGTCGACGCCTTCGCCTCGGCCTTGCCGTCGACAAGCACTCTCCCCGCGTCGAGCAGCTCCTTCGCCTGGGCGCGAGAACGCACGAGGCCGCGCGCCACGAGGGCGGCGTCGAGTCGCACACCACTCACGCCTGGGCCTGTTCGAGGCGTCGCTGCAAGCTCTCATGGACGTCGTGTGCACGAGCGATGACGTCGGCGGCGTCGACGTCGGGCCCACAGCTTTCCGACCCGCTGTCATTCGACGCACTGCCGACCGACCCATTGCTGCCCGTCGACTCGCCGGCCATCGCATCGACGCTCTCGCGCAGGCGGCTCACGGCATCGTCCAGCTCTGTGTCACCGACCGGGCCGTCCCCGGCGATCACACGACGGCCCCCGGCCCGCTGGGCGAGCTCACCCGGGCTGGGCACCCCGACGCTCATGACCCGCACGCCTGACGCATCTCGCGCGCCGCGTCCTCGGCGGAGAGGTCTCCCGCATCGACGCGCTCCCACAGGGACGTCAGCAGACCGCGCACGCGAGCGATGCTCGCCCCCGCGTCGCATTCCCCGGCAGTCTCGACCTCGTACGGCTGCGTCAAGCCGCGCAGATCCGCGAGCACGTACGTCGGGCGACGCTCCTTCGGTGCCGCGGCTGCGTCCGCGAGGCCGTGAACACCGGTGAGCACGAGCACGCTGTCGTACCCGCCGCGGGTCGCGCCTTCGATATCCGTCTCGAGCCGGTCGCCGACAGCAAGGACGCGCGACGCGTCGGCCGCGCCGATGCGCTCACTCGCCATGTCGTACATGACGGGCATGGGCTTGCCGGCCACTTCGGGATCGACCGCCACCGCATTGCGGACGGCCTGGACGAGCGAGCCGTTGCCGGGTGCGATCCCTTTCTCGGTCGGCAAGGTCAGGTCAGTGTTCGTCGCGACCCAGCGCGCACCACCGTTGACGGCGTGCGCTGCGGCCGCGAGGTCCGTCGCACGGACATCCGGCCCGTAGCCCTGGACGACGGCATCGATGTCGCCGGTACCTGCACCTGCATCGTCGTCGCCGACGCAGACGAAACCGGCCTCCCTCAGCGCTCGGGCGACGCCCTCCCCGCCGATCGGCAGGACGATACGCACCTGCGCGCCACTCTCGCGCAGCACGTGCGCTGCCGCCATCGACGAGTTGACGACGTCCTCGTCGCCCAGAAGCAGCCCGAGCTCACGCAGATGCGCCGCGACGGCCGACGGGGGACGCGAAGCGTTGTTCGTCGCGTAGACGACACGCGTCCCATGCTCGCGCGTGCTCTGGAGGCTCGCGATGGCATGCGGGATGGCGTCGGGCCCTGCGTAAACGACGCCGTCGAGGTCGCAGACGATGCCGTCGTACCGGTCGAGCAGGCCTTCAGTCACGGGAGTCCTGTTCCCCGACCGACGCTGACGGTTCGTTCGGCGGTACCGCGCCGAACGCGCTCAGGTCGAGCTCGGCGAGACGCGGGTCGACGTCCTGCTCGTCCTCCGGCGCGAGGTCGGTCAGCTCGAAGCCGTCGATCTGATCGATGCGGTCGGCGGCGTCCGTCTCGCCATCACGGTCAGCCGCGTCAGCCTTGACGAACCACGCCCGCGCTTCCTCCTGCTCACCCAGGTCGAGCAACGCGTCAGCATACGCATAGAACAGACGAGCGGCCCACGGCTGCGTCGTCGCCTTCTGCAGGGCGGGAATGCGCAATCCGACGACGGCAGCTCGCGACTGTCCCATGTCGCGGCGCACGCCGGAGACGACGATGGCCAACTCGATGTTGTCCGCCTCAGAGAGGCGTTGCGCTTCCGGAGAGTTCGCCAGCTCAAGGGCCCGCTCGTAGCGCCCCAGGCCACGCTCGCAGTCGACCATGTACGGCAGCAGGTGGTCGGAGCCGGACAGCCGACGCGCGGTCCGGAACTCACGCAGCGCCTCGGCGAACTCGCCCGTACGGTAGAGCACCAGACCGAGCGCCTCGCGCGCTGCCGGAACCCGGCCGGCCCGGCTCACGGCGTGCTGCGCGTGGTCGAGCGCCTTCTCCGGGTTCTCGTCCACCAGTTCGGCGGCAGCGACGAGGTGCTTGGCGACGCCCTCGGCGTTCTCCTTGCTCAGGGTACGCAGCTGCTGACGCACCGCCTTGTCGAGCTCATAACCCGTGATGTCCTCCGGCAGCACCGGCTCCGGCTTGCGACGGGGACGCTCGTCCCCCACGGCCTTCGCGTCCCAGCTGCGCGGGCCACGAATCGACGACTGCTCGTCCGACCAGCCGGCACCGCGGTCCCCCCGGCCGGTGAACCCGCCACGGTTGTCGCTGCGGACATCCTGACGGAAACCGCCACCCCGCTCGTCACGACGATCCGAACCGCGTCCGTAACCGCCACGCTCATCACGCCCGGACGAGCGACGCTCGTCCCGGCCACGGTCATCACGACGGAAACCCCCACGATCCTCACGACCCCGCTCGTCCTCCCGACGCGGTCTGCCATAGCTGCGGTCGTCCCGCCCACGGTCGTCCCGACGGAACCCCCCACGATCGTCACGGCTGCGCTCATCACGACGGAACCCCCCACGATCGTCACGACCGAAGGAACGGCGATCGTCACGACCCCGCTCGTCGTCCCGACGCGGGCCACCGTAGCCACGCTCATCGCGACGGAAACCTCCACGGTCGTCACGGCGGTCGCCGCCCCGTCCATGGCTGCTTCGCTCGTCGCGACCTGACGAGCGACGATCGTCGCGTTCGAACCGACCCCGCTGCTCACGGGAACCCCTGTCGTCACGAGCCGGGCGAGGCTCGCCGGAGGCCGCCCCAAGACCTCCCTGCGACCAGCGCGAACTGCGTTCGCGACGCTCTGGCGTGTTCTCGGTGTTCTCGTCAGGCATGTCTTCCTCTTCTCAGGACGGGCAATAGACATCGTGGCACGAGGGCGGCGCCTCGGGCGAGCCGGCACCCATTACTACGACCGAGCGAGGGCATCGATCACGGCTGCCCAGCCAGGGCACACATGAAAGAAGGGCCCTTGATCCGAGAACAGCTAGGTTCCGAGCCACCTATCGGGGGCTTCGAGGAACACGACGTTCATCAGATCAAGGACCCTTCTGTTGAAGAAGTCCGGCGGTGTCCTACTCTCCCACACCCTACCGAGTGCAGTACCATCGGCGCTGAAGGGCTTAGCTTCCGGGTTCGGAATGTGACCGGGCGTTTCCCACTTCGCTATAACCACCGTAACACTATGAAACATATCAACCCATCATGGTGGGTGTATTGTTTCAGAATTACACAGGGACGCGAGCACACAGCAAACAAAAAGTGTGATGTTAAGTTATCGGTTCATTAGTACCGGTCAGCTACAACCATTACTGGTCTTCCACATCCGGCCTATCAACCCCATCGTCTCTAGGGAACCTCTCACACACAAGGTGTATGGAAACCTCATCTCGAAGCG